>NZ_JASDDF010000009.1:0-139517 GCF_030407535.1 Pseudoalteromonas sp. APC 3224
GTTATAAAAATGGAGGGATAAGTGAATTTTAGGCACAAAAAAAGCACCCTAAGGTGCTTTTTTTACATAGAAACAAAAAATTATTTTTTGCTGCTAAGTGCACCGAAGCGCTTGTTGAAGCGATCAACACGGCCGCCAGTGTCTAAAATCTTTTGCTTACCAGTGTAAAACGGGTGACACGCAGAACATACGTCTAAGTGAATGTCTTTACACAAAGTAGAACGAGTTTCGAATTTGTTTCCGCATGAACAAGTTGCAGAAATTACTTCGTACTTAGGGTGAATACCTTCTTTCATAGGAACCTCTAGTTAAGGCCGCATCGCTCTCCAAACCCGAAGTCTGGCACCATACGTCGTTAAAACAAATTTATTGGTCGCGAATTTTATCCAACAACCCGCACGCACACAAGCTTTAATTATTCTTTTTACTAAAAAGTCTGCAAACACCTATTGATTACTGATTTGTCGGTAGGCTTTTAATACTATTTTTAGTACATTAGGCTATTAGGTTTCTTAGTTGAGTTGTTATGTGTTTTGTTGAAGTTGCAATAAAAGTCCCCTTACCTCGCACCTTTGATTATAAAGTGGATGAGCAATTAACACCGCTGACTAAATTGCAGTCTGGCATGCGCGTACTCGTCCCTTTTGGCAATCAACGAAAAGTAGCGGTTATCCTTAGTTTAAAAACCGATACAGAAGTTCCTGAAGGCAAAATCAAATCTATTATTGAAGTAATTGATAATTCGCCGGTGTTATCTGCGCAACATTTGGAGCTGCTGAAGTTTACTGCGCGTTATTATTGTTATCCACTAGGTGAAACTATTCATATTGCACTCCCCAATGCTCTGCGCCAAGGTGAATGCCCTGATAAAACCAGTATAAATATGCTGACGTTAACTGATAAAGGGGCGCTTTTACCATCTTTAAAAGCTAAAACACAGCTTAACTTGCTTAAGCAATTATCTGCATCGGGTAAATCATCATTAACGGAACTAAAAGCACTCGGGTTTAATAAAAAGACTATTGATAGCCTGTTGGCAAAAGAGTTGATAGTGCAAACCATTGAACATGACAATCAATGGCAACATGCCTCTCCTACTGTGGGCACTAAGCCTCGCTTAAATAAAGAACAAGCGATTGCTTGCACAGCTATTAATCAAAGCACCGGTTTCAATAGCTTTTTACTTGAAGGTGTCACTGGTAGCGGTAAAACAGAAGTTTACCTACAGTGTCTTGAAGAGGTGTTAAAGCGTGGAGAGCAAGCGTTAGTACTTGTTCCTGAGATAGGTCTAACACCGCAAACAGTGAATCGTTTTAGGCGCCGCTTCCCTGACACGCCAATTATGCTATGGCATTCAGCGCTCACCGATAACGAGCGCCTGCAAACATGGCGGTTTTGTGAAAAAGGCAGTTGTGCCATCGTTATAGGTACTCGTTCGAGTATTTTTCTGCCCTTTTTAAAACTCGGGATGATTGTGGTTGATGAAGAACATGATGCTTCATTTAAACAACAAGATACTTTACGCTATCATGCACGCGATTTAGCAGCGTATCGAGCTTATCAGCATAACATTCCGCTTATTTTAGGCAGTGCTACCCCCGCTTTAGAAACACTGCACAAAGCAATTAATAACAAATACCAGTTACTCACATTAAGTGAGCGAGCACAAACTGCCACCGATAATCAATTTAAGCTTCTCGACATGAAAGGTCAGCCTGATCAAGCAGGTATTGCCCATGCGAGCCTAGCGATAATGCGCCAGCACCTGAATAAAGGTAAACAGGTAATGGTATTTTTAAACCGCCGTGGTTTTTCGCCCACTTTAATATGTCATGAGTGTGGTTGGTTAAGTGAATGTAATCGCTGCAGCACGAGTGCAACCTTTCATAAAGCCATCGGTCAGATGATTTGCCACCATTGTGGTGACCAATATCAAGTACCGCATCAATGCCCTGACTGTGGAAGCACGCAGATATTTCCTAACGGCAAAGGCACCGAACAAATAGAAGAATTTTTGAGTACTGAATTTAAAGACATCCCAATTAGCCGAATAGACCGTGACTCTACGAGGCGCAAAGGCAGCCTTGAAAAAGCATTGGATGAAATAAACCAAGGTGGCGCACGCATTTTAGTCGGTACGCAAATGCTGGCCAAAGGCCACCACTTTGCGGATGTAAGCTTAGTACTCATTTTAGATGTAGATAGTGGTTTATATTCGTGTGACTTTAGGGCAACAGAACACCTTGCTCAATTAGTGACTCAGGTTGCAGGCAGAGCTGGACGTTCTGGTGAACCCGGTGAAGTATTATTACAAACGCACTTCCCTGAGCACCCATTATTACAAGATTTAGTTAATAACGGCTATCAAGATTTTGCCCGCTTTGCGCTCACTGAGCGAAGTGACGCGCAACTGCCGCCTATCACCAGTATGGTGATAGTTCGTGCACAAGGACATAACATTAAGCAAGTCGTCGACTTTCTAACGGATTTGGTTCCTGTCAATGGGGTATCTGGTATACAATTGCTTGGACCAATCCCAGCACCTTTAGAAAAAATTGCAGGGATGTATCGTTTTCAATTACATATTCAAGCGCAAGATCGACGCATTTTACACCCGTATCTTGCACAAATGGTTGATTATCTCAGCACCAGCAAACTTGCTCAAAAAGTTCGCTGGAGTTTAGATGTCGACCCTACAGACATGATTTAGGTAAGGCCACACATAACACCATGGCACAGCACGATTATATTAATAAAAAACCAAAGAATAAAAAAAACACCAAACAAGAACCGGCTAAAAAACCTTTTCCGCTGTTATTAACTTTCATTGCACTAGTACTTGTGGGTGGTTTCGCATATGGACTCTGGTTTGTTAAAAATAATGCCGATCCTGATCTTGTTGAAAAACAGGCAAACCCAACACCCGAAAAACAAGTAGAAATAGCTAAACCGCGGCCACCGAAATTTATTAAAGAAATTAAAGAGCATGAAATTCAAGTTGAAGTGAAAGAGCTTGAACAAAAAGGCCCTTATGTTATGCAGTGTGGTTCATTTAAAACGCATCAACAAGCTGAAACCTTAAAGGCTAAAATAGCCTTTGCAGGGCTAATTTCAGAGATCAAAAAAACTACAGGTACTAATGGTATTTGGTATAAGGTGCGTTTAGGGCCTTATGAAACCAAGCGCCAAGCAGAAAGTGATAAGAACAAACTAAAACGAATTAATATCGTTGGCTGCGGAATTTGGGGCTGGACTTGAATTTAAACCATTCACCCATATAACCTCTTCATAATCGTTTTTTACGCGCTGCCCCCTTGCAGCGCGATGATGAGGAATAACATGACTACAATCGTAAGTGTACGCCGTGATGACAAAGTTGTTATTGGTGGTGACGGCCAAGTCTCTCTTGGTAATACTGTAATGAAGGGCAATGCCCGAAAAGTTCGACGTCTTTATAATGGCAAAGTAATCGCTGGTTTCGCTGGCGGTACTGCTGATGCCTTCACCCTTTTCGAACGTTTTGAAAGCAAATTAGAAATGCACCAAGGCAATCTAACTAAAGCGGCTGTAGAAATGGCTAAAGATTGGCGTAGCGATCGTGCCTTACGCAAACTTGAAGCCCTGCTAGCTGTCGCTGATGAAACTGCCTCATTGATCATCACTGGTAATGGTGACGTCGTACAACCTGAAAACGACCTGATCGCAATTGGCAGCGGCGGAAACTTTGCACAATCTGCTGCAACCGCCTTATTAGAAAATACCGACTTAAGTGCCCATGAAATTGTAGAGAAAAGTCTTACAATTGCTGGCAACATCTGTGTATTTACGAATAACTTCCAAACTATCGAAGAATTGTAATAGGAACCCGCTATGTCTGATATGACCCCAAGAGAAATTGTTCATGAGCTAGACCAACATATTATTGGTCAAGCAAAAGCAAAAAAAGCGGTTGCTATTGCCCTTCGTAATCGCTGGCGCCGTATGCAGTTAAACGAAGATTTACGTGCAGAAGTAACGCCAAAGAATATTTTAATGATTGGCCCTACTGGTGTAGGTAAAACGGAAATTGCGCGTCGATTAGCAAAACTGGCTAATGCCCCCTTTATTAAAGTGGAAGCCACTAAATTCACAGAAGTAGGTTATGTAGGTAAAGAAGTTGAAACTATCATCCGTGATTTAGTCGACGTTTCAATCAAAATGACCCGTGAACAACAAACCAAAAAGTTTAAACACCGTGCAGAAGAAGCCGCTGAAGAGCGTATTTTAGATGTATTACTACCTCCAGTGAAAGATCAGTATGGGGAAGTTCAGCGCGATGAAAGCTCATCGACACGTCAATCGTTTCGTAAAAAATTACGCGAAGGCCAGCTAGATGACAAAGAAATCGATATTGATTTAGCCCAAGCTCAACCGAATGTTGAAATTATGGCTCCTCCAGGTATGGAAGAAATGACCAACCAGCTACAGGGCATGTTTCAAAATATGGGTGGTGATAAACGCACTAAACGTAAGCTTAAAATTAAAGAAGCATTTAAACTACTTACCGAAGAAGAAGCCGGAAAATTAGTTAACCCTGAAGAATTAAAAGAGCAGGCAATTTTTGCTGTAGAGCAAAACGGCATTGTGTTTATTGACGAAATCGACAAAATCTGTAAGCGCGGTGAAGCCTCAGGCCCAGATGTAAGCCGTGAAGGTGTACAACGTGATTTACTACCGCTTATTGAAGGTTCTACAGTAAACACTAAGCATGGCATGGTCAAAACTGACCATATGCTATTTATTGCCTCAGGTGCATTCCAGATGTCTAAACCATCAGACATGATCCCAGAGTTACAAGGCCGTTTACCTATTCGTGTTGAACTTGAAGCACTCACAGCCGATGACTTTAAGCGCATTTTAACTGAGCCACACGCATCACTTACGGAGCAACAACGCGAGCTACTCAAAACAGAGCATGTCGCTGTTGAATTTAGCGACGATGCAATTGAGCGAATTGCTAAAGCCGCTTGGCAGGTTAATGAGAAAACCGAAAACATCGGTGCTCGCCGTCTGCATACTGTTATGGAAAGATTAATGGAAGAAATTTCATATGATGCTTCTGAAAAAGCGGGTTCAAGTTTAGTTATTGACGCTGCCTATGTTGAAAAGCACCTAGGTGCGCTGGTTGAAGATGAAGACTTAAGCCGCTTTATTCTTTAACAGCCGTTTAATGTATACTAAAAGCCTCCAGCATGGAGGCTTTTTTGTAAGTGAGATGACGATGAAACAAGTAACTAAAGTGCACTATCATAGTGTAAGTAAAAATTTAGATGTGTTTTTTGATGATCATTCAGACGCAACCTTCAGTACTGAATTTTTACGGGTTCACTCTCCCTCAGCCGAGGTGCAAGGCCATGGCTCTGAGCCTATGAAGTTAGTACTTAATAAACAAACAGTGGGCATTAAAAGCATTACACCCGTAGGGCATTACGCGTTGCGTTTAGAGTTTGACGACGGGCACAACAGCGGGTTGTTTAGCTGGCAATATTTGGCTAAGTTACAAGCCGAACATACTAAGTTGTGGGACACTTATTTAGAACGTGTTAAACAACATGAAAATAACAAAGATAGCGTACCAATAAAATTTGTACCTTAGCGTCAGTTATGATGCTTCTGCTTCGTTAATAACAAACAAGCGGCAATTAAGCCGCTTGTTTCTATGGATAATTAAACTTTATATTTTGAGATTGCTTGATGAAGCACCCTTGACTGCTCAGACACCTCTTCACTAGTTTGTGCATTAGTTTGTGAATGAGCAGCAGCCCCTTCAGCAATATCTCGAATACGGACTACGTTTTTATTAACCTCTGATGCTACCTGACTCTGTTCATCAATAGCAGTAGCAATATGCGTACTCATTTCCATAATCGTTTGCACATCAACAGTGATAGCTCCTAGCAATTCACCCGCTTTTGTTGCTTGTGTTGCACTCTCACCACCTTGAGTACGACACTGATGCATGATACTTACTACCTCTTGGGTACGCTGTTGTAAGGTGTTAATAATACCCTCAATTTCGCTAGTTGACTCTTGTGTGCGTTGTGCAAGTGAGCGCACCTCATCTGCAACAACCGCAAAACCACGACCTTGTTCACCCGCTCTTGCTGCTTCAATGGCCGCATTTAAGGCAAGTAAATTAGTTTGTTCTGCAATGGCACGAATTACATCAAGTACAGAGCCAATGGTTTCACCATCTTTTTCTAGCTGTGACACCACGCTGGAGGCTTTACCAAGCGAATCAGACAAAGCATTAATATGTTTAATGGTTGATTCTACTTCAACCTGACCTTGTTGCGCACTTAAATTGGTTGATTCAGCTTTTTTAGCAGCAGCTTCTGTATTGTGTGAAATGTCTTGAATCGTAGCTTGCATTTCTGTGGCTGCGGTTGCCACCATATCCGCTTCATGCAATTGCTCTTGCATGCCTGAGCTAGTCGCTGAGGTTGTTTCAGATAAGTTACCCGTTGCTATATTAAGCGTTGTTAGAGCAGTATTTACTTCATAGATAAGATCTTTAAAGTCGCTAATCAAGCTATTAAAATCTATGGTCATCCTAGTGACTTCATCTTCCCCTTTATGCTCTATAAACAAGCTTAAATCATTGTTTTTCCTTATCTTGTCAATAGTTTGATAAACTCTCTCAATAGGCTGAATAATTGAGCGACTCGTTAAGTACACAAGAACCATCACAATCACACTGGCAATTATAAATATGGCTATTGCCAATAATTGCGCCTGCTGGGCTGTCTCAGCAACTTGTTTTTTAGTGGCCGAAGTAATGGCAGTCACCACATCATCACTTTTCTTAATACTGACTCTCATTTTTCCAAGAGCACCCGAATCTAAATCAACCCCTAAAGCGATTTGTGCTTCAACTAGTGCGGTAAATTTGCCTTGGTAATTGGTCATTAATGAAGTTAATTGATTGCGTATATTACTAGGTATTTCTGAGGTATTTACTTGTTGTTTTAACTCATCACCTAATTTATTAAATCGGTCTAAATATTTGGTATCTAAACGCAACATAAAATCTTTCTCAGCACGACGTAGCTGCAACATAGTGGTCAGTAATTTATAATCATTTTGCTGATTCAATAATGTTTCAATGTTGTGTACTGACTCACGCAGTTCGCCATAAAGCGCGTCTTTAGGGTGTAAACCTATCTTCCTTTGCAAATCAACAACAATTTGAAAGTCATCATAATACTGCTTTGCAAGCACCTCAAATTGGTTAACCTGATCAATGGCAATATCTAAATCTTTCGATAGAACAGATAGTTTCCCTAGTTTGAGCTGCAGCTGTTTATATTCATTGGTGAATAAATCTAAGCTTTTTTCATCTTTATAAAATAAGAAGTCTTTTTCATATTTACGCATCGAAAGCTCATGCACATCAAGCTCTTCGGCGTATTGAATTGTTTCATTTAATTTAAGCATCACACGTGCTTCATAAATTATGATGCATAGCATGACAATCATTGCTAAACCTACAACTAAGGCGTTTAGTTGCAAACGGCGTTTTATCGTCAGATTTTGTAGAAAATTCATTGTAAATACCTATATTAAATTTGCCAGCGCAGTATAAAGTGATGCTTTCTTTCATTTAACTCATTAAGTTTGAACAAATAAAAAGGGTCGCCGGTAAAGTCTAACCATTAACAAACTCCTTTTAAACAAATGGACAATATAAAACCATTGGCCTAACCACAGTATTACTCAATTTTACAACTCGTGCCACTGAAGGTAAAAATGTTCAGCCGCATCATGGATGCAATACACCTGTTTATAATCTTGTTGTGGGGAAATGACAAGTTTATGAAAGAATTATTATTCTTATAGTTGATTTAGTTCTAATTATGGCTAAATTTACTGCGATTAAGTCGTTGTTATTGCATATAAGGAGGGTATACTGAGTCACTAACTTATGTATCTTTTGAGGATAAAATAATGGATTACAGCACTTCTGATTTATGCGACCACTTTGCTGATGTGGTTGATGTGCTTGAACCTATGTTCATCAACTTTGGTGGTCGACACAGTTTTGGTGGCCGCATTAAAACGGTAAAATGTTTTGAAAACAATGAACTGATCCGCCAATTACTTTCTCAAGATGGTACTGATCAGATTTTACTTATTGATGGTGGCGGCTCAACTCGCAGAGCATTAATCGACATTGAGCTGGCTGAGCTGGCACTAGAAAACAATTGGCAAGGCATTATCGTATATGGTGCATTACGTCACGTTGATGAGCTTGAAGAACTTGATTTAGGTATTCAAGCTATTGCGTCAATTCCTGTTGCAGCAGACAGTGAAGGCGCGGGCGAAAGCGGTATAGGGGTTAATTTCGCTGGCGTATCATTTTTTGATGATGACTTTGTATATGCTGACAGTACCGGTATTGTGCTTTCAGCTGAAGAATTAGAGCTAGAAATAATAGAACTGTAGCGTGACCGTTCACCTTAAACTATACGACGAAAGCACGGTAAAGGAAATTTGCTCTGACCGTGCTGGAGAGCTAAAAGCATGGCAGTCGATGGCATTACTTGATGCCCGCGACAATATTCAACAAGCACTTGCTGATGCCGTACAATTTGGTATGCGCTTTGTTTTACTCGGGATTTGTGAAGACATTGGCCCGAGAGCCAATCTAGGAAATGGTGGCGCACAGCATGCTTGGCCTGCGTTTTTACAACGCTTTTTAAACCAACCTCACAATGACGCTATTGCCATGCAAAAAGTATTACTGCTTGGCGAAGTCACCCTCGATGATTTAATGCAACAAGCCCAAACGCTTGATAATCATAATCCAAACGACTTAGCTCAATTGCGTAAGCTGTGCGCTGAAGTAGATGAGCGAGTTGAAGCAATTTTAGACATGGTTTTTAAAGCGGGCCTTGAACCTATTATTATTGGCGGCGGACACAATAACTGTTTGGGTATTATTCGCTCGCTTGCCAAACATAGCTACAGCGCAATTAACGCGATTAATTTAGATCCTCATGCCGACTTTCGTGAGTGTGAAGGTAGGCACAGTGGTAATGGGTTTCGCTACGCTTACCAAGAGCAGCGGCTCAAGAATTACCATGTTATTGGCTTACATGAGCTAAAAAACAATCAGCCTATTTTTGATGCTATGCAGAGCGCTAACTTTAGCTACACAAGCTATCAAACAATTAATGTGAAGCGCGAAATAAACTTAACAGAAGCAACCACCCATGCACTCCAAAGGTTTGATAACGCACCGCTAGGGGTAGAAGTTGATTTAGATAGCTTAACCAATATGCCTGCAAGTGCCTTTAATTACTGTGGTTTTGATGTCAGCGATGGTGAGCATTATGTTTACTTAGCTGCAAATGATCCGCGCAGTGCTTATTTACACTTATGCGAAGCAGCACCTTCACAACACCCTCATTCTATAACTGCAGGTAAATTACAGTGTGGCCAAGTGATGAGTGCTTTAGTTAATACCTATTTACAGACAAAACTAAGCCTTTAAAACACACTTAAAGTTCTTGTGCTTCTAACCATTGCTTAAACCAACTCATTAATCCTAAACTGCTCAATGGGTGTCCAAAATAGTATCCCTGTGAAGCGTAGGCTTTTAGACTTTTTACAAACTTTAGTTGATCGAGTGTTTCAACACCTTCAAAAATAACTTTCGTCTGTTGCTGGTTATGCATTTCAACCATACCACCTACTAAACTACGTATGTTATTTTGATTACTAAAGTCAGCAGTTAATGCAGGCGATATTTTAATGTATGCCACCGCTAAACTAGGTAACTTAGAAAGTAATACAGGATTATCACCTAAACCATCAACGCACACTTTTAAACCTAAGCTGTTAAGTCTTGCTATCATAGCTCTACCTTTATCATCTAGGCTAGTAAAAATGTGTAGCGGACATTCTAAAATTAAATCACCAGGCCTAAGTTGGTGCTCACCGATAACCCCATAAACAAAATCAACAAACTCTTCGTTGAGCATTTCTGGGCCAAATAAGTTAACACTTAAAGGCACCCTCATTCCTTCCATACGCAGTGCCATGGCAAGCTCTCCAGCTCGTTCAATAACAAAGGTCGCAAGTGAGTAACCAAGCCCTGCAATTCTAATATCGTTGATAAACTGGCTCGCCGATAAAGTCCCTTGGGTTGGATGCTGCCAGCGTAATAGCAATTCTAAAAATTCAATTTGGCCATCTTCATTTCGAATAACCGGTTGAAAAAACAATTCGAACTCATCAGCAAAGCTGATATTCGCCAGCTCAGTTAATCGCGCTTGCTGCTCTAAATGATCAGTCGTCATTTGCTGATGATAAGCCACAATTTGTTTAGCTGGCCGACTATCAAGCGCCAAGTAAGCATGACTAATTAGCTCATCAAAGCTGCTGCTTTGTTTATTACAATGTACATAACTGGCTCTTACTTTTACTTCAATCGTACAATTAGCTACATTAAACGGTTTTAAGGTAGCGCCAATAATTTGCTTTATAAGCTGTTGATGTAAATGATTATGATTTTGTAAATCACAAATAAATGCAAAGTTTAACCCACCCAAGTGCGCTAATTTAGCATGCTCAGCAAGAAAAAAAACTTCATCGCTATCTAATAAATCTTTTATTCGATTGGCCGACTGAGATAATAATAAGTCGCCAAAATCTCGGCCAATATGTTGATTAACTTGAGCAAAACCTTCTAGCCTCAGTACGATGATTGCTGCTGTAAATGAATCCTTATCATTGAGTTCATTATATTTTTGACGTAACTGCTGTTTATCAGGGAAGCTGGCTAAGGGTGAGTTTTCAACATACGCTTCAGGCTCGGTTTCTGGCTTTAAAGTTGGAGCAGTCTGCGGCGTATTAGCCATTAAAAAACCACTGCTACTGAGTAGTAAAATTGGAATAAGTAACCACGCTAAATGCAATGTAAAAAAGAGGTAACCTGTAAATAATAAAACAAGCCCGCCTGAAGCACAGGCACTGATAAGTAACGGGACTTTTTGCTTTAGCAAATTCGCCTGATATAAATGAAAAGCAAATCCCAGAGCCAATAACAAAACAAACCAAGGGATGGCAGTGCTAACCATAGCTAAACCAATCAGCCCAGTGTATAAAAAGCTGAGCCTTATTACGTTACTTTTAACGGTTAACAACGCTGCAACCATTGCCATTAAAAGTGCACCACTTAAAAAAATAGCTAAATTGCTATAGCTCAATAACGTTCCATCCATAGCTGAGGTACTCACTGACATTAAATAAAACATAGGCTTAAGAGTTAAGTCTTATAATTAGCTAAGTTTACCCAATATCCATAGATTTAACAGTTTATTTACCCCAAACTGATAACTTAATTGTGCTGGATGCTCAATTTGCCAATGTGCTATGTCGGCGCGAGCACCTACTTTTAATACGCCTCTATCAGCAAAACCTAGAGCCTGAGCCCCGTGTGCCGTGACTCCCATTAATGCCTGCTCTGGAGTAAAATTAAATAATGTACAAGCCATATTCATCATTAATTGCAAAGAACATAACGGTGATGTCCCGGGGTTAAAATCACTGGCAATTGCGATGGGGACCTTGTATTTATTTAACAGCTCAATCGGAGGATATTTCGTTTCTTTTAAAAAATAAAAAGCGCCGGGCAGTAATACCGCCACAGTACCTGCATTTGCCATAGCTTTAACTCCGGCTTCATCAAGATATTCCAAATGATCGGCCGACAAACCATTGTATTGCGCCACCAGCGCAGCACCTTGTTGATTGGATAATTGCTCAGCATGGCACTTAATTGCTAACCCCAGTTTTTTAGCCGCATCAAATACTCGCTGCGTTTGAGCATGACTAAAACCAATATCCTCACAAAATACGTCAACTGCATCGACTAAATCATGTTCAACAAGGGTGTTAAGCATTTCATTACACACTACATTTATATAATCATCACTGCGATTTTTAAACTCTAAAGGTAGTGCATGCGCGCCTAAAAAGGTATTAATGACTTCAATAGGATGATGTTGATTTAAAAGCCTAGCGACTTCTAATATTTTTTTTTCATTTTCTATATCAAGCCCATACCCTGACTTAATTTCTACCGTAGTGACACCTTCAGCTAGCAGTGCATTTAAACGATCTTTTGCTGCTACAAATAATTGTTCGTGGTCAGCCTCTCGGGTTGCTTTCACGGTACTTGCAATTCCGCCCCCTTGCGCGGCAATTTGCTGATAGCTTACCCCCTGTAAACGCTGCTCAAACTCCTTTGCACGAGAACCGGCAAACACCAAGTGAGTATGGCAGTCAATTAAGCCCGGGGTTAACCACTGCCCTTTGATACTTACTACCGGAGTGGCTAATACATCAAAATCAGGTAACTCAGTTTGCTCACCCAACCATATTATTTTGCCATTTTTAATTGCTAAAGCCGCATTTTCTATCGCTCCATAAGGTGCATCAATGTTGTTATCCATGGTGGCAATATTGGCATCGGTGAGTAATAAATCGATATCATTTAACTGTTCTGTGGATTCTGTGGCTTGCATAAGTCTCTCCGCGATAGTGTTCAACAAGTTTAAAAACACATCTTGTATATACAAGATGATTATGCCATCTTACTAGGTATTGTTTATTTTTAATATACTAAAAATATTTATGCCAACACCTAAGTTTACGCAAATAAAACAGTTTATTGTGGACAAAATACGCAGTGGGCTTTGGCTTGAAAACCAACGTGTCCCCTCAGAAAACGAACTAGCCAAACAGTTTACAGTAAGCAGAATGACCGCACGTCGGGCACTTAGTGAACTCACTGATGCCGGTATTTTAACCCGTAGCCAAGGCCTAGGTACGTTTGTAGCAAGCTTCAAGTCTCAGTCGTCATTACTTGAAATAAAAAACATCGCCAATGAAGTAAAAGAGCGAAACGGAAACTACAGCTGCACAGTGCAAGTATTAGAATCGATTAATGCCGTCGCGCCAATTGCAATTGCTTTAGGTGTAGAGGTAGATAGCGTGGTGTATCGCAGTGTCATTATTCATAATGAAAACGACAGTCCCTTGCAAGTAGAGGAGCGCTTTGTAAATCCACCCCTTGCAAAAGATTATTTACAACAAGATTTTACCGCCCTTACTCCGCACGAATACTTATCAACAGTTGCTCCTTTAACGCAAGCGAGGCATACGGTAGAGGCTATTACGCCAAACAGTGAAATGTGCCAATGGCTTAATTTATATAATGAAGAGCCCTGTTTACAAGTAATACGCCGTACTTGGTCGGTAAACGGAATTGTTAGTTTTGCACGACTTATATCGCCAGGCAGTAAGTACCGCTTGGGCGGACAATTAACATTTAAAAACAATAATAAAGCCCATAACGCTTAAATTTAACAGGAGTGAATAATGGATCATCGACTGGACACACAACGCACAATTCGCGCACAGCATGGTAATCAAATATCTACTAAAAGCTGGCAAACCGAAGCAGCTAAACGCATGCTAATGAATAATTTAGACCCTGATGTTGCCGAGCACCCGCAAGCTTTGGTGGTGTATGGTGGGATTGGCCGTGCTGCCCGTGACTGGCCAAGCTACGACAAAATAATTGAGACGCTTGAGCGCCTTGAAGATGACGAAACCCTATTGGTGCAATCAGGTAAACCGGTGGGGGTATTTAAAACTCATAGCAACGCACCGCGGGTATTAATTGCAAATTCTAACCTTGTTCCGCACTGGGCTAACTGGGAACATTTTAACGAGTTAGATAAAAAAGGCTTGATGATGTACGGCCAAATGACCGCTGGCTCTTGGATTTATATTGGTTCTCAAGGAATTGTTCAAGGCACTTACGAAACCTTTGTAGCTATGGCAAAACAACATTTCTCAGGCGATGCCAAAGGTAAGTGGGTGTTAACAGGTGGCCTAGGAGGAATGGGCGGAGCACAACCATTAGCTGCAACCATGGCTGGCTTTAGTGCCTTAGTGGTGGAATGTGATGAAAGCCGTATCGATTTTCGAATAAAAACAGGGTACGTCGATGTAAAAGCGACAGATCTTGAGCATGCATTAAAATTAATAACCGATGCCTGTGTAAAAGGTGAAGCGCTTTCTGTGGGTTTACTTGGTAACGCGGCTGATGTTTTTAGTACCTTAGTAAAAAGTGGTATTACTCCCGATATAGTCACCGATCAAACCTCTGCTCATGATCCGCTTAACGGCTACCTGCCACAAGGTTGGAGTATGGAGCATGCAGCAAAAATGCGAATCGATAATCCACAAGCAGTGGTAAAAGCGGCCAAACAGTCAATGGCTGTTCAAGTAACAGCGATGCTGGCACTGCAAGATGCGGGCGCAGCAACTACCGACTACGGCAACAATATTCGTCAAATGGCGCTCGAAGAAGGCGTAGCAAATGCTTTTGATTTCCCTGGATTTGTGCCTGCTTATATTCGTCCATTATTTTGTGAAGGCATTGGCCCATTTAGATGGGTAGCACTATCGGGCGATCCCGAAGATATTTACAAAACAGACGCAAAAGTAAAAGAGCTCATTCCTGATGATAAGCATTTGCATAATTGGCTTGATATGGCGCGTGAGCGAATTCAATTTCAAGGCTTGCCTGCACGTATTTGTTGGGTTGGCTTAAAAGACCGCGCGCGTTTAGCGGTTGCCTTTAATGAAATGGTTAAAAATGGTGAACTTAAAGCACCAGTAGTTATTGGCCGCGATCATCTTGACTCAGGCTCAGTAGCTAGTCCTAATCGTGAAACAGAGAGCATGCAAGATGGCTCCGATGCTGTCTCTGATTGGCCACTTTTAAATGCCCTGCTCAATACCGCTGGCGGTGCTACTTGGGTATCGCTTCATCATGGTGGCGGCGTTGGAATGGGCTTTAGCCAGCATTCAGGTGTAGTTATTGTTGCCGATGGTACCGATGAAGCAGAGCAACGCCTTGCTAGAGTGCTGTGGAACGATCCCGCTACCGGTGTAATGCGCCATGCCGATGCTGGTTATGACATTGCAAAAAACTGTGCACAACAACAAAACCTAGACCTACCTATGCTTAACAAGGATAAGTCATGATTTCATACACACTCACACCGGGTCAGCTTGAATTAAATACCTTAAGAAAAATTAATCAATCGGCCGTAGATTTAACTTTGGCAACTGAGTCCGTCACACAAATAGCAGCCAGCGCGCAAACCGTTCAAGACGTAATAAACGAGCAGCGTACTGTATATGGTATTAATACCGGCTTTGGTTTATTAGCCAATACTAAAATAGCGAATGATGAGCTAGAACTATTACAACGCAGTATTGTGCTTTCACACGCTGCGGGCATTGGCGAATTAATGGATGACAGCACCGTCAGATTAATGATCACCCTAAAAGTAAATTCTTTATCACGGGGTTATTCTGGTATTCGTTTAGCAGTCATTGAGTTTTTTATACAGCTACTCAAAAATGAAGTGTACCCATGCGTGCCTAAAAAGGGCTCAGTGGGCGCTTCGGGCGATTTAGCCCCCCTTGCTCATATGTGCCTGCCTTTATTGGGTGAAGGGAAAATGCGCTACCAAGGAGAGCTAATAAGCGCAGAACAGGGGTTAAAAATTGCAGGGCTTGAGCCACTGACATTAGCCGCCAAAGAAGGCTTAGCCTTATTAAATGGCACGCAAGCCTCTACTGCATTTGCACTGCAGGGCTTATTTAGAGCCGAAGACTTGTACGCACAAAGCTGTGTTATTGGCTCTATAAGTATTGAGGCCGCCATGGGCAGTCGCGCACCATTTGATGCACGTATTCATGAGGTTCGTGGTCAACAAGGGCAAATTGATACCGCGCACGTATTTAGAGAGCTATTAAGCACCCACTCACAAATTAGTGACTCACATATTAATTGTGAAAAAGTACAAGACCCTTATTGCCTGCGCTGCCAACCGCAAGTACTTGGTGCGTGTTTAACCCAAATACGCCAAGCCGCCGAGGTATTAATATGTGAATCAAACGGGGTAACCGACAACCCACTCGTTTTTGCCGATGTAGGGGATATTATTTCAGGCGGAAACTTTCATGCTGAGCCCGTTGCTATGGCCGCTGATAATCTTGCGATTGCCATTGCCGAAATTGGCGCCTTAGCTGAGCGACGTATTGCCTTACTTATTGACTCTAATTTATCAAAATTGCCGCCATTTTTAGTTGAAAACGGTGGGGTAAATTCAGGGTTTATGATTGCTCAAGTAACCGCAGCTGCGCTCGCCTCTGAGAACAAGTCACTAGCACACCCAGCTTCGGTAGATAGCTTACCAACCTCAGCTAATCAAGAAGACCATGTCTCTATGGCAACTTTTGCTGCTAGGCGCTTAGTTGATATGGCTAATAATACGCAAGGTGTATTAGCTGTTGAGTGGCTGAGTGCTTCTCAAGGGCTAGAGTTTAGAAAGCCGCTACATGCGTGTGAGCAGGTAGAAAATGCGAAAGCACTGCTACGCCAACATGTTAGCTATTACGATAAAGACCGCTACTTTGCCCCCGATATTGAAGCGGCTAACAGACTACTAAGTGAAGGTAAGTTGTGCGACTTTATAAAAAATTCGCCCTTACCTTCTTGTTAAATACCATACTGATAACTAAAACCCAGCGCCTCTATCGCTGAGCCAATAACTTTGCGCTCAGCGACTTCATCACTACTAAAACTTGGCATTTGTGTGCCATACAGCTCACACTTTTGTGCATAATAATCTGCTTTGCTCGGGTGCGCAGGGTTAACTACATTATAAATGCTTTGCCCTTGTGACCAATTGTTAAGTACCGCGTAAATGGCATTGATCACATCTTGTTGATGCACCATGTTCACCACTTGCTGACTAGAGGTGTTGAGTTCCTTACCCGCCACAAACCGACCCGGCTCTCTGTTTGGCCCCAACAACCCAGCTAAGCGCAGTACTTTACCTTGCTGTTCAAGAACTTGCTCTTCAGCATCATAGAGCTTTATTTGTCGTTCGTTAGTGCTAGATATATCGCTACTTTCACTATAAACTCCAGGCTCTTGATCATACACTCCAGTCGATGAGCACAATAAAAAACCTTTGCAATTAAGCTCAGTTGCCAGCTTTAACCCCTGTTCCAGCACTTGCGAATAATTGCTTTCGCTGTCACGACTGCGCGGCGGTATAGCACATACCCAATACGCATTTTGTAAATCTACTTGATGCTGCAGCTCGCCGTTTTGTAAAACAAACTGACGCTCAAAATCAAATTGATGAGTGTCACTACGATGAGTTCCTTGCACTTGCCAACCTTGTTTTTGTGCATCAATACATAAGGCTTGGCCAAGCCAGCCAGCGCCAAGGACTACTAAGTTATCTTTGTTGGTTTGCACTTTATTTTCCCTTTTATTAAAACTCAATCAACGCGTTTTATAGCAACAAAAAATATGATGAACTCTATACTACTAAAAATAATATTAGCAAACGCTGATTGCATAAGATATTAACACACGCTTCATTTGCGATTAGTAGCTTATTTAATGATACCGCTACCATGTATATGCACCTGCCGATAAACCGTATGGCTTAAGTGACTTACGAAGAGTAATAAATAAAAAGATTGTGCAATTTAAGAGTTAAAAAGCGATGACCGCAAGCAAAGCATTTAAGGGTAAAATTTAGGCGTTTCACCCTTGTTTTTAATTTATTCAACACCATATCTTCAGAGTCTGTTTATCTGCAGTTTTAATCAACTTTAGCTACATAATGCTATTTTTATGAGCGAGATCTCATTTTTCTGTTTTAAATGAAGATCTTTTTATTGAGGTAGTTTGATGTTTAGCAGAGTCTGGTATAGTAGCGCAGGTAATAAACAGTGCTTTTTAAGCAGCTTAATACAAAATTGCTAATTAATGTGTCCTAAAGGTTAATTTAAAGAATACATTAATTATCAATTGTAAAAAATGGGTTAGCCGATGCACGGCTAGCAAAAAAACACATTGTAACGGTTTTATCATGATATCTAATTTATTTACCAAGATTTTTGGTAGTCGCAATGACCGCACTATTAAAAACCTAAGAAAGACGGTCGCACTGATCAATGCACTTGAAACGCAACTAGAAGCGCTTTCAGATGAAGATTTAAAAGCTAAAACAGCTGAGTTTAGAGAACGTTACGATAACGGACAAAGCTTAGGCGATATTCTACCAGAAGCATTTGCTGTGGTACGTGAAGCGTCAAAGCGTGTAAACGGTATGCGTCACTTCGACGTGCAACTATTAGGTGGTATGGTTTTACAACAAGGCCGTATTGCAGAAATGCGTACTGGTGAAGGTAAAACACTAACAGCAACGCTTCCTGCTTATTTAAATGGCTTAACAGGCAAAGGCGTTCATGTCATTACCGTGAATGACTACTTAGCCAAGCGTGATGCTGAAACCAACCGTCCACTATTTGAGTTTTTAGGCTTAACCGTTGGTTGTAATGTTCCGGGCATGATGCCACAACAGAAAAAACAAGCTTATGAAGCTGACATCACTTACGGTACCAATAACGAATTTGGTTTTGACTACCTACGTGACAACATGGCATTTAGCATTGATGAGCGCGTTCAACGCCCATTATTTTATGCCGTAGTGGATGAAGTGGATTCAATCCTAATTGATGAAGCGCGAACGCCGCTTATTATTTCAGGCCCAGCTGAAGACAGCTCAGAGCTTTACACTGAAATAAATACCATTGTTCCTTTACTTGAACTACAAGAAAAAGAAGATGAGGAAGGGATTGAAGGCGATGGCGATTTCACTATCGATGAAAAATCTAAGCAAGTTCACCTAACTGAGCGTGGGCAAATAAAAGTTGAAGAGCTTCTTACAGAGCGCGGCTTAATTGAAGAAGGTGATTCACTGTACTCAGCAGCGAGCATCACGCTACTTAGTCACGTTTATGCAGCTCTTCGTGCACACAAGCTTTACCAAAAAGATGTTGACTACGTTATTAAAGAAAACGAAGTTATCATTATTGATGAGCACACAGGTCGCTCTATGGAAGGACGTCGTTGGTCAGAAGGTTTACACCAAGCCGTAGAAGCAAAAGAAGGTGTGAAAATTCAAAACGAGAACCAAACGTTAGCTTCGATTACGTTCCAAAATTACTTCCGCTTGTACGAAACGCTAGCAGGTATGACAGGCACAGCCGATACAGAAGCATTTGAGTTTCAGTCTATCTACGGTTTAGACACAGTTGTTATGCCAACCAATAAGCCAATGATCCGTGATGATCGCGCAGATTTGGTGTACCTAACGCAAGAAGAAAAGTACGAAGCCATTTTAGCAGACATTAAAGACTGTCAAGAACGTGGTCAGCCAGTACTTGTAGGTACTATCTCAATTGAAAGCTCTGAGTACTTGTCGCAGTTTTTGCGTAAAGAAAAAATTAAGCACAATGTACTGAACGCTAAATTCCACGCACAAGAAGCTGACATTGTTTCTGATGCGGGCTTGCCAGGGACTGTTACTATTGCCACTAACATGGCTGGTCGTGGTACCGATATTGTACTGGGTGGTAACTGGAATAGTGAAGTTGAAAAACTTGAAAACCCAACTGACGAACAAATTGCTGAAATAAAAGCAGCATGGAAAATTCGCCATGATGCGGTAATCGATGCCGGCGGTTTACACATTATTGGTACAGAGCGTCATGAATCACGTCGTATTGATAACCAATTACGTGGTCGTTCTGGCCGTCAAGGTGATGCCGGTTCAAGCCGTTTCTACCTATCGATGGACGATGCACTGATGCGTATTTTTGCTGGTGAGCGCATGACTAACATGATGCGTAAACTAGGTATGCAACGTGGCGAAGCGATTGAACACCCATGGGTTAACCGCGCAATAGAAAACGCTCAGCGTAAAGTAGAAGCACGTAACTTTGATGTGCGTAAACAGCTACTTGAGTACGATGATGTAGCAAACGACCAACGTCGTGTTGTTTACTCTCAACGTAACGAATTGCTTGAAGAAGGTGATATTTCAGAAACGATTACCGCTATCCGTGGTGATGTGCTCGCTGGTGTAATTGATCAATACATTGCCCCACAAAGCTTGGCTGAAATGTGGGATATCCCAGGGCTTGAAGAGCGCTTAAAGCAAGATTTCCTAATTGAGTTACCAATTACTCAGTGGTTAGCTGATGACAATAAACTGTACGAAGAAAAACTTCGTGAGCGTATTGAAGAAGCGGTTGAACAAGCCTACAAGCAAAAAGAGGAAATGGTCGGCGATTCTGTACTGCGTCAGTTTGAAAAAGCCATTATGCTTCAAAGTCTTGACCAACATTGGAAAGACCACCTTGCTGCAATGGATCACTTACGCCAAGGTATTCACTTACGTGGTTACGCACAAAAGAATCCTAAGCAAGAATACAAACGTGAGTCGTTTGAGTTATTCTCTGAAATGCTAGAAAACTTAAAAGTCGATGTGGTCGGTATTTTAAGTAAAGTGCAAGTTCGCGCTGAAGAAGATGTTGAAAAAGTAGAAGAGCAACACCGTAAAAGTGAAAATGCCCCTCGCGAATATCAACATGAAGAAGCAGAGCACGTAGGTGGTGAAGCACCGCAAAGCGCTCAGGTTATGGCACGTAGCGAGCCAAAAGTTGGCCGTAACGATCCATGTCCATGTGGTTCAGGCCAAAAATACAAACAATGTTGTGGTAAATTAAAATAACACCACTTTGTTACGTTAGATAAAAAGCGACGCTTGCGTCGCTTTTTTTATGCTGTTTAAGGGAGAGGTAATGACTAAAGTAATCATCAATGTTGCTGTGGGTGTAATTAAAAAAAATAACAATTTGTTTATTTGTAAACGTGCAGATGAGCAACATCAAGGTGGGCTATGGGAGTTTCCTGGTGGCAAAGTTGAAGCTGGAGAAAGTGTGTTTCAAGCCCTAAAACGTGAACTGCTAGAAGAAGTAGGGTTGACTATTCATAGTTCAAGCGAACTTATCACTATAGAGCATGACTATGGCGATAAATGCGTACGACTTAATGTGCATGTGGTCAGTAACTTTAATGGTCAAGCTCATGGCGCAGAAGGACAACCAAGCGAATGGGTCAGCATAGACGAACTTGATAACTATGATTTTCCTGCGGCCAATGTCGAGATTGTCAGCGCCATAAAAACGAAATATAGCTAGGGTCTGTTGATCTTTCAAGGTTAAATTTGCAGTAGTCTGTTTGGTATTTAGGCAAGGCAGAGCCTATGTGGTGTGGTTATTCCCCATAAATAGGCGATAACGCAGCATCAATGCCAAACAGGCGCTGCCCGAAGGGTTCTGCCTAGGGGCGATTTACTCTTTGTTGCTCGGTTTTTACTTAGCCCACTAGGTTACAAACCTCGCGCCGTGATTAAATCGCCCCTAGTTTGAACAAATTTTAATCCGCAAAGGTCAACAGACCCTAGTTTTATCATCAGGTATATAAGTAACTAAAAAGCCAGTGAACATGATGCTCACTGGCTTTTTATTTTGCGATTAATGGCTCTAACCGCTTAAGCTAATTTTAGCTCAAATTACCAAATTTTTACGCGATCTTCAGGCTTGATATACATTTTATCGCCCTCTTTAACATCAAACGCTTGGTAAAATTCTGGCATGTTCGACAAAATACCAATTACGCGATAATGACTCGGTGAATGTGAATCGGTCATTAAACGATTACGTAGCGCCTCATCACGGTATTTACGACGCCAAATTTGCGACCAGCCCATAAAGAAGCGTTGGTCGCCCGTATAGCCTTCAATAATGGGCGCTTTCGAATCACCCAGCGATAGCTGATACGCTTTATAAGCGACGGTTAAGCCGCCTAAATCACCAATGTTTTCACCCAGTGTCAGCTCACCATTAACGCTGGCATCTTCAAACGGTTTATATTGATTATACTGTGCAACTAAGGCAGCACTTCGCTGTTCAAACTGCTTAAGGTCTGACTCGCTCCACCAATTACGTAAATTGCCATCACCGTCGTATTTTGCCCCTTGGTCGTCAAAGCCATGGCCTAACTCATGGCCAATAACCGCACCAATAGCACCATAGTTAACCGCATCATCCGCTTCTAAATTAAAGAAAGGAGGCTGCAGAATCGCCGCAGGGAATACTATTTCGTTATTCACTGGATTGTAGTAAGCATTCACTGTTTGTGGAGTCATATGCCACTCAGAGCGATCAACTGGCTTACCTAATTTAGCAATCATATCTGCATAAGCCCATTCACTGTAGCGAATATAATTACCAACCAGTTCATCAGGGTTAATCGCTAAATCTGAGTAATCTTTCCATTTATCTGGGTAACCAATTTTAGGGGTAAACTTATTGAGTTTTTCTTGCGCCGCCACTTTTGTTTCAGGGCTCATCCACTCAAGGTTTTCAATTGCCACTGAATAGCCTTTAATCACATTATCAACTAACTCTTCCATACGTGCTTTTGCTTCTGGCGGGAAGTTTTCTTTAACGTAGACTTTACCTAAAATTTCACCCAGTACACTGTTTGATGCATCAACGGCTTGCTTCCAAAGTGGTGCTTGCTCTTCAACACCACGCAACGTGGTGCTGTAAAAATTAAACTTCAAATCCACTAAATCTTTATTAAGTAGCTGCGCGTAATTACTAACAAAATGGAATTTTAAATAGTTTTGCCAAACAGCTAAGTCAGTATTGTTGAAAATCTCTGCAAATTTTTCAAAGTAACTTGGTTGGCGCACAATTAACTCTTGAACATCAACGCCAACTGCTTCGAAATAGGCATTTAAATCAAACTCACCCATTAGCGAGTTAGCTTCAGCTACCGTCATTTTATTGTATGACTTAGTTGCATCACGGCTTTGCACCCGGCTCCACTGTGCATCAGCAAGTGTCGTTTCAAGTGCTAATATCGCTTTGGCTGCATCAGCGGCATTATTAACGCCAGCTTTAGCTAAAATATCGGTGATATACGTTTGATAAGCCGCGCGAATTTTTGTGAATTTTTCATCATCTTTTAAATAGTAGTCGCGGTCAGGTAAACCAAGTCCCGCTTGATAGGCATAAAGCGCATTTTCACTTGAGTTTTTAGCGTCATTATTAACATACCAGCCAAAAGGAAGATCGCCACCTTTAACTTGTAGCTGTGCCATCAGTGTGACCAACGCGGCTTTATCTTTCACTGTATCAATGCTTTTAATAGCCGGCTCAAGTGGTAACATCCCTAACTCTTCACGAGCATTTTCAGCCATATAGCTAGAATAAAATGCACCAATCTTATATTCATCTGAACCTGGTTTTGCACTACTATTAGCACTGGCGTTTTCAAGTACTGTTTTCATTGCTTTTTGCGATTCATCATATAACTGTGAGAACGACCCATAGTTAGACTTGTCACCTGGAATCTCAGTTTTTGCTAACCATTGACCATTAACATGGTAATAAAAATCATCCTGTGCACGAACACTTTTATCCATATTTTGTAAATCAACACCTAACACACCAGGGGTCGCCACCGGTGCAGTTACTGTGGTTGATTCTGCTTTCATTTGTTGTGGCTTTTCGCCGCAGCCAACCAAACCTAACGCCAATGCAATACTGGCGGCAGTCATTGTTATTTTTTTCATAAGAATTCCGTATATTAATTAGAATAAATACGCATTTCATTAAGATTTGATAACTCAAAAAAAACAACAATAGGATGCAGTCTATTACCTGCTTAATGAAATACGCATCAGCTACAACCTAATTTAGGAAGCACTAGCTAAGCATAATAAACCTGATTTAAATAACAATAAAATCGAATATGTAACAAAGTATTTTGCGTTTGTTCAAAGCGTGAAAAAGAGCCTAGTATGAGGGCTAGCTAGGGCTTACTTTTGCCATGTAATGCTAAGCGCTGCAGCTTTTCTTTTAATGAAGGAGGGGCAGAATCGGCGATCGCATTCAAATAATCAGCCGTTTGCTCACTCATTTTAAGAGAGTTAGTCGCTTGGCTATCTGTCGCTTTAGGACGATTACTTAATCGTTGAGTTGCTTGTGGATTGGCGGTAATTTTTATTTGTCCAAGCTCTGCCATACCTGCGGCTCTAAAATGAGACTGCATATCCATTTTTAAATAATTAAGCCTAAGAGCAATAGGAGCTGAAACAGCTTCTATCATCAGTGTGCCGTCACGATAATTACTTACTCGACATTTATCGCCTAGCTTAGGCCCTAAAAAATCGCGTAACAGTTGTTGCTGTGTATCCAATGCTTGGCTTTTTCCCGCATAGGCTGCTAAACGGTTGTTTAGCCCGGCCATAATGTCGGTTAATGGTTTTGGCGCATATCTATCTTTAGCCATATCACACCTTAAAAACCTCAAAGGAAAGTTTGCTTAAATTAAGCTTAATTTAAGCAAACAAAGTGGGTGTATACCAATTCGCTGAATTAAGTATTATTGTGGGTGGGTATTAAGCACCCGCAATTTGCATTTGCTCAATCAGCACTGAGCCCGTTTGAATACCACCACGTCGCTCTATATCGCCACCAATAGCTGAAATACCTTTAAACATATCTCTTAAGTTACCAGCAATAGTTATTTCACTTACTGGGTACTGTATTTCACCATTTTCAACCCAAAAACCAGCTGCACCACGAGAGTAGTCACCAGTCACGGTATTTACACCCTGCCCCATAAGTTCAGTGACTAACAAACCCGTGCCCATGGTTTTCAATAGTGTAGCTAAGTCCTGATGGGTTTGCTCAACCAACCAGTTATGAATACCACCGGCATGGCCTGTTGGCGTCATATTCATTTTACGCGCTGCGTAGCTCGCTAATAAATATGTTTGCAATTCACCACCGTGTATTATTTCTCTGTCTAGAGTTTTAACCCCTTCGCTATCAAAAGGTGATGATGCTAACCCTTTTAATAAGTGTGGGCGCTCTGAAATATTAACAGTTTTGCTGAACACTTGTGTACCTAAGCTATCCAGTAAAAAGCTGGATTTGCGATACAGTGCGCCACCGCCGATTGCAGACACTAAATGGCCAAACAATGAGTTAGCAATATCGGCTCTAAAAATAACCGGCACTTTCATGGTGCCTAGTTTTTGGCTGTTTAGTTTAGCTAGGGTTTCTGCAGCAGCTTCAAGCCCAACACTTGCAGCATCTTTTAGCCCTGCTTGATCGCGGGAAATTGTGTAGGCTGAGTCGCGCTGCATATGTTCGCCCTCTTTGCCTATTACCATAGTGCTTATGCTATGGCGTGTTCTTGGGTAGCCTGCAATTAAACCATGACTATTGCCATACACTCGCAACCCTTGGTGCGAAGAAAAGCTAGCACCATCTGAATTCACAATTCGCTCATCCGCATTTAATGCGGCTTGCTCAGCAGCATGACATAAATCAATTCCTTGCTCAGGGCTTACATCCCAAGGATGAAATAAATCTAAATCTTTAGGCGAAAACTCAAGTAATTCTTTATCAGCAATACCATTGCACGGATCATCTGAGGTGAATTTAGCAATATCTATGGCTTTTTCGACCACAGTTCGCAATGTTTTTGGATTTAAATCAGCCGTAGAGGCGGAGCCTTTGTTATTACCAACATACACGCTAATGCCTAAACCACCGTCTTGATTAAACTCAATGGTTTCTACCTCGCCCATGCGCGTACTTACCGACAGCCCTGATGTGCTTGACATAGCAGCTTCTGCAGCAGTAGCGCCTAGCTTTTTAGCATGTTCGAGTACTTCAGAAACGGCATCTTTTACTTGAGAAATTTGCGAATATATTGGATCTTGGTGTTGGCTTTTCATAAATTCTGTCCTGAGCCCTGAAGGCCATGTTGCACACATTTTTTATATTTAAATGCTAACACACTCACTGCACCACATCAGCTAATATTAATCACTAAAAGAATCGCGTATAATAGATAAAGTTATTTTTACTTAAGAGCACCCCATGGCGAAGAAAAAAGGCAAGCCTGCTGAAATTGAAGAAGAAATTATATATGTATCAAAAAGTGAACTTAAGCGCGAAGCGCAGGAGTTTCATCAGTTAGGGTCTGAAATTGCCAAAATGGGTAAAAAGCAGCGCGAACGCTTACCGCTTAATGATGATTTAAAAGAAGCAATGGTTGTTGCCGATAAAATTAGTAATAAAAGTGATGCATACCGCCGCCACTTAAATTACATAGCAAAAACCCTTCGTACAGTAGAAAATATTGAAGAAATTAAAGCGATCATTGATGTAATGCTTAATAAAAATAACCAAGCAGAGGTTATGATCAAAAAGATTGAGCAGCTGCGCAGTGATTTAATTGAGCAAGGCGATGACTTAATCAACGAAACAATTGAACAATACCCAGCTCTTGAGCGTCAAAAAATGCGCCAACTGGTGCGTAATGCGGCCAAAGAAGTAAAAGCAGAAAAGCCTGCGAGAGGCTACAAAGAGCTATTTCAGTATTTAAAAGACGCCATAATGTAACGCAGCCACGTTACATACTAAAAAGATGCTACGGCATCTTTTTTTGTTGTAGATCAAAACCCCTTCCCCTTTCCTTTTTTACAATACGCAGCAACTAAAAAGATAAGGTGCGCGTGATGATTAAACTTCCTCAATGGGATCAAACTTTAATAAACAAATACAATGTATCGGGCCCGCGTTACACGTCTTACCCGACTGCACTTTCGTTAGCTGACGGCTATCAGCAACAAGATTTGATTAGCGCTATTGAATCATCGCAAACCCGTGCTTTGTCTTTATATATTCACATTCCTTTTTGTAGCCAGCTTTGCTATTACTGTGGCTGTAATAAAGTCATTACTCGCCATCAATCTAAAGCTGATACCTACCTAGATTTTTTAGCTAAAGAAATCGTGGCACAAGCGCCGCTATTTCAAGACTATCGGGTTGAGCAATTACATTTAGGAGGCGGTACTCCAACCTTTTTGACCGCAGCCCAAATGACTCGCTTAGTAAAGCTACTAGAGCAACACTTTAACTTTAGCGATACCTGTGAGCGCGGTATAGAAATAGACCCTCGCTCACTGGCTGACAATATGCTGATTGACTTAAGCGAGATGGGATTTAATCGTGTGTCATTTGGTATTCAAGATTTTAATGATCAAGTTCAGCTAGCTGTTAACCGCCCTCAACATGTTGATGAGGTAAAGCAGTTAATTACCCAAGCAAAACAATTAGGCTTTAAATCAATTAATGCAGATATGATTTATGGACTGCCATTACAAACACCTGAGAGTTTTAAGCAAACTATTGAGCAACTGATTGCTTTAGACCCCGACCGTGTTTCAGTATTTAACTACGCTCATTTACCTGATCGTTTTGCCGCTCAACGTAAAATAAAAGATGCTGATTTACCCAGTGCCCATAATAAGCTCACTATGTTCAAAAATACCCTAGAGCAAATGACCCAAGCGGGCTATCAGTTTATAGGTATGGATCACTTTGCAAAAGTTGATAATGAATTGGCTATTGCTCAAAATAGCGGCCAACTTCATCGTAACTTTCAAGGTTACACTACCCATGGAGAATGTGATTTACTAGGCTTAGGGGTCTCGTCAATATCGCAAATAGGCACAGCCATACTACAAAATAAGAAAGAGCTAAAACACTATTACCAAACAATCGATGAGCAAGCAGGCAGTGCCATTAATAAAGGCATGCATTTAACCCAAGATGACCTTATTCGAGCGGATGCAATTAAACAACTTATTTGCCAGTTTGAGCTTGATATGAGCGTATTCGCGAACAGACATAAAATCAGCTTTAATGACTACTTTAAAGATGCCTTAGAGGCACTCGCGCCATTAATTGCCGATGAAATGGTAACAATAGAAAACAACCTAATTAGCGTAACACCAAAAGGGAATTTATTTATTCGTATTATTTGTATGTGCTTTGATGCGCACTTACAAAAACAAATAAATGCCACTCGCTTCTCACGGGTTATATAATTTAAAAAATAGCGCGCATAAAAAAAGCAGACCTAGGTCTGCTTTTTTATGCTGTAAAATTAATTAAAAACTACGTTTTCGCTGCCTTGTGCTGCTTTAAACTCAATAATGATTTTTTCACAGTCGGCTTTAATTTCATCACTCAGTGATTCTTCTGCGCGCCAGCGTGCGGTATCTTGCTTAAAAATTTCTTTTTTAGCGTACTTTTTGCGCGAATCGTGAGTTGGCATTTCTTTTACCACGTCGTACATTTTATAAATGCCTGGGTATGCAGTTGTTAAGTCACGCTCAGTATCAAAACTATATTGCGACATCAGCACCCAAATACGTAAACAGCCCTCAGAGTAATCACATTGCTTTTCATTCATCGCACGTGCAATTAAATGAATACTATCGGCTAGCTTTGCATTACGTTTTAAACGCGACTGCTTAAGTTTTTGCTGTTGCTCTGCCTGTTGTTTGCTAATTAGCTTTTTTTGCACATTTAGCTTGTAGAGCAACTGACCCGCATAAAATGCCAAGCCCGCTATAATAGCAGCACCTACAACTAAGGCTAAGATCACTGCTGTACTCATTGCGTATCCTTATTACTTATCTTCGTCGTCATCTAGCCATTCATTAGCTAGGTCGTTTGATAGGTATTGATCAAAATCTGAATTACTTTCTTCATCACTGAAGTCATCTTCAAATTCTTCTTCATCTTCAATACCTAATAACTTACACAGCACTTGGTGACGCGCTATACGGCTATTAAAGTATTTAGCATCTTTACCCGTTAGCATTTCACCTTGCTCATGACGCTCAACTAATTTAAGCAAGCGCTCATCATTTTCAAGCGCATCTAATTCTTGCTCAGGCGTTAACTCAGGCTCAATCGCCTTTTTAAGCTCTGCTACAGGCTTAAGGTTACGTTTCATTTCGACTTTTGGTTCAGCGGCTGGGGCAACTAATGGTACTGCTTTTTTACTACCAACACGTTTGTCTTTAGCAGCCGAACCTGTTTTTTGAGTGTCATTACTCAATGCATCAGGTGCATTACGTGAACCTGGCTTAGCGCCTTTGGTTTTCTTTACACGTTGCTCTTTCAATGCACGCATTTCTTTAAGCTTATCTTGGCTTAAACGAACGGGTCCATTTGATGGAATTTTACGTGACTTTTTCTTTCTACTCATATCTTGATCGTCTCACTTAAGAGGTTTTGAGCGAGGCGCAACTCAATGGGCATCGCGATGCTGGCCTAGCCAGAAGAATTCGGTTTGCGTTTTAGAGGTTGGGTTTCTCTATATATACGCCAAAGCATATTTAGATGCTTTTTTTAAACGGGGGGTATTGTAACAGGACAAATAAAAAGGCGGTAGAGAAAACATCTCTACCGCCTGCTAATCTGAGCGCCATTATATGGACACTTCTCCCTTCGACTTTTTAGTCTTTATTATTTTTATTATTATTTCTTTATCCGTATTATTATTATTTATCTTCCGTGTAGCATTCCATTTTGTTTTTATTATTAAACTTCCATGAGTTTTTATTATTTTCGGTCTTTCCTGACACTTTTTTGTTATTTCCTTTAGTAGCACTCTCAATGTGCTATTCAGTCGTGCCGCGCTACGATCCTTATAACGTTTTCCTATTTGTTATTATTGTTGCGACAGGGGTTAATTTACTCGTTAATAATTTTGTTACAACTAATTTATATCTTTTTTCTTATGTAAAACATAACAAAAGACGTTAAAAATCATAAATTACAATAAGTTAAATTGAAAAACAAAAATAAAATGAGACTTTTCTTACAATAGAGTATGGTCAATGTCTTACAAGTAAAGGGGCTTTATCGGTCATTGCAGAAACAAAAAAAGCAGCCAAGGCTGCTTTTTGTCTACTTAACATTGTATTATGTTAACAATATCTAAATAAATACGACTTTAGTGTAGGCCGCCAAGGTATTTAGATAATGTTTCAATGTCTTTATCAGTTAATTTCTGAGCAATATCTTGCATAACACCATTTAGGTCGTTATTACGAGTGCCATCTCTGAACTGCTCAAGTTGTGACTTGATGTATTCTGGATGTTGGAAAGAAATTTTTGGGAATTTAGCTAGTGAAGAGCCATTACCACGTGGACCATGACAAGCCGCACATGATGGAATTCCGCGTTCAGCGTCACCCGCTTTGTACAACATGGCGCCTGTTTCTTGAACATCTTTAGGTGTAGCACCTTCAGACATGTTCAAAGAAGCAAAGTAAGCAGACAAGTCTTTCATATCTTGATCGCTCAATGGCATTGCCATACCGCTCATTACTGGATTCATTCGACCTTCTTTACCGCCCGAAGTCATACCTAATTTAAATTCAGTAAGTTGTTTGTATATGTAATCTGCGTGTTGGCCTGCAATTTTTGGGTAGATGTTAACCGGCGCATTACCGTCTGGGCCGTGACAAGCCGCACACGTTGCTGATTTTTCTTTACCTGCGTTTACATCGCCATCAAATGCTGTTGCGTTGCTTGCTGACAACGCACCAAGCAATATAGTTAAAGATAGTGCTATTTTTTTCATGGTGAATTCTCTGTTTCCGACCCTGTATCATCTACAATATGGATGTTGTGATTTTTATATTCTACACGATATTAAATTCTCTGGCACGTTTTCTACACACATTAAACCTATAAATTATAGGGTTTTGAGTAAAATTAATCGCTAAGCCAGTTAAAATGTACCATCAGCAACGGTTTTACATGCTCAAATACACTTTTTAATAGCTACTTTATAGTATAAAATACGCGCCACGGGTGAATTTGGTTTACCCAATGTTATTTTTTTTAGTTTTAGGAGAGCCTGTGCTCAAATCTCGTATCAAGTATAACACTGCGTCTTTTGTTACAAGCGCGCCAGACATCACTAAATTACCTGCTGATACGGGAATTGAAGTCGCGTTTGCCGGTCGCTCAAATGCAGGTAAATCAAGTGCGCTTAATGCCCTTACCGATCAAAAGTTAGCACGTACTAGTAAAACACCTGGCCGTACTCAGCTGATCAACACATTTGAACTTGCCGATGTAGATAACATGCGCCTAATTGACCTACCAGGTTATGGCTTTGCGAAAGTGCCAATTGAAATGAAAAAGAAATGGCAAAAGTCGCTAGGCGAATACCTACAAAAACGTCAAAGCTTAAAAGGTATTGTGGTGTTGATGGATATTCGTCACCCATTGAAAGATTTAGACCGCGATTTAATTAATTGGGCTGTAGGTAGTGAAATTCCAGTATTGGCACTATTAACTAAAGCAGATAAGCTCAAGCAAGGTCCACGTAAATCACAGGTACTTAGTGTTCGTCGTGAATTGAGTGAATTAGATGGCGATATAACAGTTCATGCTTTTTCATCACTTAAAGGCACAGGCTTACCAGAAGTCGCTAAAAAGTTAGATGAGTGGTACTTAGGTCCAATCGTAGCAATTCCACCTGCTGACACAGAGTAATTACCCTAAATAAAACCGCTCATTCGCGGAGGTAATAAAATAGCCGAGCTCATCAGTTTCGGCTATTTCAACCCACTGATAAAACACATTTCTGGCAACTCGCGCAAAACAACCATAGGGTAATTGCATATAAGGCACTGCAGCACCTTTGTAATTATTAATATATAGCGGCTCAGCACGACTTAGTAGCCAGGTACGCTGTAGATTATCAATACAACAAATAACATCGCCATCAGATGTCGACTCACGATGCCAACTTACAATAATAAATGGCGCATCCTTAGCCTCAATCGCAATTTTCTCTACTGGCGTTTTTAAATAAAACTGTCCATCTTCGCGGCACAACACACTAGCAAACAGTTTTATCATGGCTTGGCGGGTAATTTCACTACCCGCATAAAACCATTTACCTTGCTCGTCAATCAGCAGTGGCAATTGCCCGCAATGAGCAGGCTGCCATTGTTCAAAAGGTTTACTTGGCTCGCTTAGTTGCTTACTAAGTTCGTTAAGAGAAATCACTGTTTTTTAAAGGTCAGTGCAAAAGTAACCGGTACCGCAGTAGCAATCGAAGGTAAGCCGGCTAGTTTTTGTAACTGCATTATCCCTTCGGTAACTTTAAAGTCATCGCTATTAATAATGATAGGTGTAAATGATGCAACGCTTAAATCCCCGTTTTCCGCACTACTAACAAGTACATCAACTGCAAGTGGCTTTTTATGCCCGTGAAAGTCTAGCTCGGCGCTAACACCTTTTAATACGTACTGCCCAGGCTGCTTAATAAGTGACAATTTATCAGATAAGTCAGCGGTTAATACTGCATTTGCAAAAGTGTCAGATTCAAACAAAATTTTGCTTAGGCGCTCGTTACGAATAGGAATAAACGTTTCAGCTGAGGTTAAATCAACATTTACGCTAAACTGACCTTGCTCACTCAATTGCCCTGATAACTGAGTAAAATGGCTTGCCTCAGCAATGCTATTTTTTTTAATTGAGACAAAACTTAATTGGCTTTTATCGTTGAGTAACTGCCAGTTTGCCGATGCAACACCTGAAACTAGTAAACATGATAAAGATAAACCTGCTACAGCTAACGTTTTAAACATAATGCACTCCTAAAATAAAAGGTTTATACCCGAAAAAATAATACTTTGATCAGTCAAATTGAAAATCACTAATACGCTGAGTTAAAAAGAAAACGCACAGTAAACTGATGGTATCACTTGAAACGCTAAGTGCAATTAGAGAATAAATTTAACGCTTTGGAGTAAAGCTATAAAAAAACGGCCCATCAAATATATGATAGGCCGATATAGCAAACTGGGGAGAAGCTATCAATACGTTGCATCTTACGATGCATCATCAACAGGATGTCCTACAGGATGAGGACGGGCGGCACTTTACCAAAAGCAAGCGTAAAAATACAAGCATATTATCGATATTCGAAGCGAATTGACGAACCTCTAACGATTTAATACAAACTGCTGTTTAATTTAACTTTTTTTTAACCTGCAAGCTAAAAGAAAAGCGCCTATTGGCGCTTTTAAATAATTCTTTTTAACTGTTGTGTTTACCTAAGACAAGGCATCCTTGGCATACCAAATTAGTGCGCTTGTTCCCAGTTATCACCTTCGTCAGCTTCAACTATAAGTGGTACATCTAGCTGTGCCGCTTGTGACATCAGCTCACAAATTTGCTGAGTGTATTGCTCAGTGCACTCTGTTTTAATCTCAAATACCAATTCATCGTGTACCTGCATAAGTAGCTTAACCGTATTAGGCGCTTGCTGGTTAACCCATGCATGTACTGTTAACATGGCTTTTTTAATAATATCGGCAGCAGTGCCTTGCATAGGGGCATTAATTGCTGCGCGCTCAGCGCCTTTGCGGCGTGCTCCATTGCGGGCATTTATTTCTGGTAAATGTAAGCGGCGGCCAAAAATAGTTTCTACGTAACCATTTTCTGCTGCTTTTTCACGGGTCGTTTCCATGTATTCTAAAACACCTGGGAAACGCTCAAAATATTTATCAATATAATGCTGCGCTTCATGGCGTGGTACATCAAGTTGACGTGCCAGACCAAATGCCGACATGCCATAAATTAAGCCAAAGTTAACGGCTTTAGCTTTACGGCGCATATCAGATGTAACCTCTTCAAGCTCAACTCCAAATACCTCAGCAGCTGTAGCGCTATGCACATCTAAGCCATTTGCAAAGGCATTGAGCAAGCCTTTATCTTGTGAAAGATGCGCCATAATACGCAGCTCTATTTGGCTGTAATCGGCCGCCACAATTTTATATCCATCAGCAGCAATAAAGGCTTCACGAATACGGCGCCCTTCTTCTGAACGAATAGGAATATTTTGTAGGTTAGGATCGCTTGAACTTAATCGACCCGTTGCTGTTACCGCTTGATGATAAGAAGTATGCACACGCTTGGTTTGCTCATTCACGATCAGTGGCAATTTATCTGTGTAAGTTGATTTAAGCTTAGATAAACCACGATGCTCAATAATCACTTTAGGCAATGGGTAATCGTGTGCTAATTCTTGCAGTACTTCTTCTGCTGTAGAAGGCGCGCCTTTGGGTGTTTTTTTGATAACGGGCAATTCTAGCTTTTCAAATAACAGTACTTGTAATTGCTTTGGCGAGCTTAAGTTAAACGGTTCGCCTGCGATTTCAAACGCTTCTTTTTCAAGCTCAAGTAATCGTTCACCTAAGCGTTGGCTATGCGTGGCCAACATATTGCTGTCGATAGCAACACCGGTGCGCTCAATGTCAGAAATAACGCTTACTAGTGGCATTTCTATATTTTCAAACACCGATTTAAGCTTTTCATCCGCTTCAAGTTTCGGCCATAGTACTTGGTGTAAACGCAAAGTAATATCGGCATCTTCTGCGGCATAAGGCGCCGCTTTTTCCAGTTCGATTTGATTGAACGTGAGCTGCTTTTTACCTTTACCAGCAATGTCTTCAAAGCTAATATTTTTGTGGCCTAAATATTTAAGTGCTAATGAGTCCATATCATGACGAGTACCTACGCTGTTAAAAACATAAGACTCCAACATAGTATCAAACTTAATACCATTTAATTCATAGCCAGCATTGGCAAGCACACTTTTATCGTATTTTAAATTTTGACCAACTTTAGCTTTATTTTCGTCAGCTAATATTGGCCCAAGCTTTTGCATCACAAATTCAAGGCTTAGCTGTTCAGGCGCACCTGGGTAATCATGTGCAACCGGTAAGTAGGCGGCTTCCCCTGCTTTTACTGCGAAACTCATCCCTACCAACTGCGCTTTCATATACTCTAAACTGGTTGTTTCAGTATCAAAAGCAAATAGCTCAGCTTCATTGAGCTGCTCTATCAATGTATTAAATTGGGCCTCAGTTAAAATCGTTTCATAGTGCGCATCTTCAACTTTTGGCAACTCATTCTCTTGGGTTGGGACCGCTAAATGTGTGTCAGCATCTTTTGGATTGTCTAGTAATTCAGCTAGCCAGCGACGGAATTCACACTCACCGTATAAGGCAATTAATTCGTCTTTATTCGGTGTTTGCAATTTAAAAGTATCAAGATCAGATTCAACCTCCACATCACACTTAATAGTGGCAAGTTCATAGCTCAATGGTAAATGATCAATCGCTTTTGCAAGCTTTTCACCTATTTTACCTTTGATATCAGCAGCATTATCAATTACGCCCTGAAGCGATCCGTACTTTTGTAACCATTTAACCGCCGTTTTAGGCCCGCACCCTTCAACACCAGGAATATTATCTACTTTATCGCCCATTAAGGCTAAATAATCGATAATAAGCTCAGGTCCAACACCAAACTTTTCAACCACAGTGTCGGGATCTGAAATACTGTCGGTCATGGTATTGATCAAGGTGACATGCTCATTAACCAACTGTGCCATATCTTTATCACCAGTTGATACCAGTACATGGCGTTGTTGCTCAGAAGCAATGCGCGCAAATGTACCAATCACGTCATCGGCTTCTACACCTTCAATACTAATTAATGGAAAGCCCATCGCTTTAATAATGCTATGTAGCGGCGCTATTTGGGTACGCAGATCATCAGGCATTGGCGGACGATTCGCTTTATACTCGCTGTACATGTCATTTCTAAAAGTTTTACCTTTGGCATCAAACACCACTACCATATGTGAAGGATCGTATTGTTTGATCAAACTTTTCAACATGTTTACCACGCCATAAATGGCGCCAGTGGCTTCACCTTTAGAATTAGTTAAATGAGGTGGAGAATGATAAGCACGAAACAAATATGAAGAGCCATCAACAAGAATAAGCGGGTTTTCGGGGATCTGAGCCATGGTAAAATTGGATCCTAAATACAAAAAAGTAATATAAGTATAAGCATGCCATAAGGCAGTAAATAAAACGACTGTGAATTAATGTGATTAAGAGCGCTACATTTTTAGCAACTTGTGGATAACTATGTAGATAACACCCACAAACTATCCATCCGAAACATAGTAAAATGCTTAGATTAGTTTGTAATTTATTGTTTTGTTTAAAAAAAGATAATTCGAGGTTCTTTTTTATTATTCTTCTATCAATGTGGAAAAGGCATTTAAACCGTTACTGGTGTTGTAACCCACTTTGATTATTTATGTCCATTTAAATAACTGGATGAGCATTCTAGCATAATGGATCAAAGATCATAGCGATCCTTTATAATTTTTTTAACCCTTACTAGTTATCAAATGGCATATAGCGCATAACAACTTACTTTGCGGCTAAAAAACCAGCAAATAAATTTTTAGATAGGCTGATTCGTCGTGTTAAACTTTATTAAAATGACTTCAATGGAGCAAAATAATATGAAAAATATAGCGGTAATTTTAGCAGGTTGTGGCGTATTTGATGGCAGTGAAATTAATGAAGTAGTGCTTACTTTATTACACATTGAAAAAAACAACGCGAAATATCAGTGTTTTGCGCCCGATATTACGCAGTACCATACTCTTAATCACATTACTGGTGAAGAAATGGCAGAGTCGCGTAATGTATTAGTGGAATCGGCTCGAATCACCCGTGGCAATATAAAGTCACTCGCTGAATTAGACATTACACAATTTGACGCTTTAATTATTCCTGGCGGCTTTGGTGTAGCTAAAAACTTATCTGACTTTGCTATTAATGGCACTAACGCGAAAGTAAATGACGAAGTACTGAGCGCTTGTAAAGCATTTGCAAAAGCAAATAAAGCCACCGGTTATATGTGTATTGCACCCGCTTTATTGCCATTCATTTATAATAAACCACAGCTCACTATTGGTAATGATAGCGACACGGCCGATGCTTTGACCACATTAGGCGCTGAGCATATTGAGTGTAAAGTGGATGATATTGTTATTGATAAAAATAATAAGCTGGTTACAACACCTGCTTATATGTTGGCACAATCAATTATGGATGCCGATGCAGGAATCGAAAAACTAGTACGTAACGTATTGGCCATTAGCTAATTATTAGGGTTCTGATCGCATTTAGATGTCTAATGATCCCGTTTTATTTAGGTAATTTATTGAGTTAAGACAATCATTAGTCGTATTTATAAATAAAATCGACTCTGAGCATTTTATAAATCACTGAGTGGAGTTATAATTGGTCTAAATTCCGTCATTTAAAATCGTGATTGATCACGTTCAAATTGAAGTGGGCAAGGCAAAATGAAAAAACTATCAGCTGCAGCATTACTTGTGCTAGCAACCACCGCATACGCACAGCCATATGATAACTCTATGACTGAAGATGCAATTAAAAAACGTTTAGCGCCTATTGGTGCTGTTTACCTTGAAGGTGAGAAAGTAGCGGTTGCTGCACCAACAGGTCCTCGTTCAGGCGAGCAAGTATATCAAGCAGCCTGTTTTGCTTGTCACGGCACAGGTGCTTTAGGCGCTCCTAAATCAGCTGACGATTGGGCTCCTCGTATCGCTAAAGGAAAAGACACCTTATTAGATCATGCGATCAATGGCTTTAATGCCATGCCACCGCGTGGAACGTGTATGGATTGTTCTGATGATGAAATAAGCGCAGCAATCGATTTCATGACCGCTAACTAAAATTAGCCAAGTCAAAATGCTTTAAATAAAAGGTTTACGTTTTAGTAAGCCTTTTTTGTTTCTAATTCATGAGTTTTAGCTACATAATTAAGAAAAATATCTACTTGACGCAAAATGTTAAAAGTGGAACTATAATGATTAATAACTATACAAAAAATTATAACTGGTTAAACATCATTGGAAGATAAACTTATTGTACCTAATAGCGTAGTGCGCCAAAATAAACGACTAAAAGCACTATTAAAAAAGTACAAACATGCCTACCACCTCCACAATGCCCTGATACAATTATCAGAGCAAGCAAGTACTGTTGCCGAGCTAACCTTACTTTACCCTGCTATTCATGACATTTTACAAAAGTATGTTCCGAGTAAAAGCTTTTATGTGGTGCTGGTTGATCCCCAATCACAACAGTTAGAATTATCTTATTTTTCTGATGAAAAAGATGGCATTGCAGTACCACTTAATCGAGATAATAATTTTGAAGAAGGCGCAACGGGTTATGTCTTCAAGCAAGGGAAAACCACTTACTTTACCAAACAGCAAATGCATGATGCTGCCCAGCAAGGCTTATTTAAAGCATTGGGTACACCTGCAGAACACTGGGTAGGCGTTCCCGTTTATCAAGAAAGAAACATTATTGGTGTGTTAGCCGCGCAAAGTTACGACACAGAACAAGGTTACAGTTCTCAACAAATAAACCTGCTTGAGGCCATGTCACTCTATTTAGCCACCGCAATTGAACGGGTTAAAAAACGAGAGTTACTCGAATCAGAAGTAAAATTAAGAACCCGAGCATTAACGCAAAGTAATGACGCTTTAAATGTTGAAATACAACAGCGAAAAGGTGCCCTGCAACGCCAGCAAATATTATTCAAAATTTCAGAGCTGACAACCCAAGCCAAAAATTTAGATGATGCTTATTTTCAAATACACGAAATAATAAAAACCATTACTTACGCAAGAAACCTTTATATTGCCTTGTATGATAAAGAATCAGGTTGGATCAGTTTTCCCTACAGTGTTGATGAATTCCAAGGCAGCACTCAACCACGGCGCTTTGCAAAAGGCTACAGTGAACTGGTTATAAGCACCGAAGAAACACAAATAATTCATCCGAAAAGAGCACAAGAGTTATTAAATAGTGGCATTGTAGAGCGTGAAAAACCAATTGATGAATCCAAGAGAGCCACCAGCTGGCTAGGCGCTCCGCTAAAAACTTCGCAAGGCGTTATAGGGTTAATTGTTTGCCAAGCTTATAATAATGAACACCTTTTTACACATGATGATGCAGAGCTAATCACCTTTGTATCGCATCAAATTGCCACGGTATTACAAACAAAATTAGCTTCACAGGCACTAAAAAAGAGCCACCAAGAACTTGCCTCACGAGTTAATGAAAAAACTAAAGAATTGAGCCAAGCAAATTTACATTTGCAAATGCAAATTGATGAACGTAAAAAAATAGAACAACAACTTTATCACGATGCTCACCATGACTCACTAACAGGCTTACCAAATCGGAATTTATTTTTAACTCAACTAGAAAAAACCCTGCAATATTATCAACGCAATCCAAATGAGCACTTTGCTGTATTGTTTATTGACCTTGATAAGTTTAAAGATATCAATGATCAGCTCGGGCATCATGCCGGCGATGAGTTTTTAATTAGTGTTAGTAAATTATTCTCACAATGTATTCGTGAACATGACTTATTAGCGCGTTTAGGCGGAGATGAGTTTGTAGTATTACTGACCCACCTGACTGAGCCAAACCAGGCAGAAGATGTTGCCAATCGCATAATTAAAATTATGCAAAAGCCGTTTTGTACTAAAGGCGTGTGTGTACAAAGTGGTGCCAGTATTGGGATTACCTATTCAAAGCAAAGCTATAAACATACCGATGAAATCATTCGCGACGCCGATGCTGCTATGTATTATGCTAAAAATTCAGGTAAAAACCGCTTTGAGTTATTTCATCCACTGCTCACTGAGCCTATGTTGCAACATGAGTCACAAACATTGCATCACCTTGATGTATTGCCTATGACGTTTCGTAGCTCAGATATTATCACCTTGGATGAGCATTATCAGAGTGCATCGTTATTTGAGGCTTTTGGTGAACACCCAGTCCTTGGCTTTACCAGTTTTGATATTTTAAAGAAATTTGCGAATGATAAAGAACAACATACCAAAGTTGAACTACAACTCATCCAACAAGCTTACCAACAAGCACAAAATGCAGAGATAGCCGTTGCGCTATTGCCTTGCTCCAGTTTACTGTTAGAAGAGCATGAATTTTCTTTACTAAAAGCGACACTAAAACAACCGGTAAACAATGAACAGCTTTGCTTGTTGTTTGATGAGCAGGAGCTGCGTTATGCCAGCGCACAGCAATTAGAGAACTTAAAACAGCTTAAAAAACTCGGTCATTCGATTGGCTTAAACAATTTCGCAAAAGACAAATGCGAGCTTAATTTGGTGACTGAAGTAGAGTGTGATTATTTACTCCTTAGCTCCACCTTCAGTAAACGAGTATTACAACAAGAAAGCTACGATTTACAGTTGCAGGGGGTGTTGGCTATTACTAAGCTTAAACAGATAAAAGTGATAGCTAAAGGCCCATCAATATTAAACTTTAGAGCTCTTTTAGATAAACACGGCATAAACCTATTCGTTGCTAAACAGCACCCATTAACCAGCGCTATACCAGCTACACTTAAAAACTCAGAATTAAAATAGCGCTAAACACACCTTATTGTGGCTTTTTCAGCATTGCTCTTAAATTTGCAACCCGAGCTTGGCCTTTTTCCATACGTTCAGCTTGGGTGTTAGGCGCTTTTTTGTTTTCAAAGGCTAAGTCATCTTGCGGTAACTCTTGCACAAATCGACTGAGCTCTGTTTGTGATGTTTCACCAAACTGACGGCGGATTTTAGCATAGGTTAAAGTCAGCTCTTGTTGCGCGCGGGTAATACCTACATAGGCAAGACGGCGCTCTTCATCCACATTATCTTCATCAATGCTTACTTGGTGTGGCAACAATCCTTCTTCCATACCGACCATAAATACATAGGGGTACTCGAGTCCTTTTGAGGCATGCAAAGTTAATAATTGCACGGCATCAGCTTCATCTTCTTCTTCGTTTCGCTCTAGCATGTCCCGAAGGGTCAATTTACTAACTACTTCAGCCAGTGTCATTGGCGGATTATCGGCATCGCCTGTTAACATGTCTGTTATCCAGCGATACAGCTCGGACACATTTTTCATCCGCATTTCAGCGGCTTTGGCACTAGGCGATGATTCATACAAGTAAGCTTCGTAATTAATATTACGCACTAAATCCTTCACCGCCTCCAGTGTATCACTGCGCACTGCGTTATCTGAAAGCTCAACCACCCAACGGGCAAACCCAGCTAGTGCATTTAAACCACGTCCTTTTAGTCTGTATCCTAAGTCGTTATCAAAGCAGGTCGCAAATAAGCTTTGGTGTTTTTCATTAGCTAAGGTGCCAAGCTTTTCAAGCGTGACTGTACCAATTTCACGACGTGGGGTATTCACAATTCTTAAAAAAGCATTGTCATCATCTTGATTCACTAAAAGACGTAAGTAAGCCATGATATCTTTAATTTCAGAACGTGAAAAAAACGACATTCCACCACTAATTTTATACGGGATTCGGTTACTCATTAACGACTTTTCAAAGCCCCGCGCTTGGTGGTTACCCCGGTACAAAATAGCGTAATCTTTATAGCTGGTGCGTTTCATAAATTTATGAGAAATAATCTCTGCAACCACACGTTCTGATTCATGTTCTTCATCGCGACAGCCAATGACTTTAATTTGCTCACCATAGCCCAACTCACTAAAGAGCTTTTTTTCAAACTCATGGGGGTTATTTGCAATTAAGATATTGGCCGCTTTAAGAATGCGCCCAGCACTACGATAGTTCTGTTCTAGTTTTATTAATCGAAGCCCAGGGTAATCTTTACTTAATAACACCAAGTTTTGTGGACGAGCACCACGCCAAGAGTAAATTGACTGATCGTCATCTCCCACCACAGTAAAGCGTGCTCGTTCGCCTACCAGCAATTTCACTAATTGATATTGGCTGGTATTGGTATCTTGATATTCATCCACCAGTAAATAACGGAAACGCTGCTGCCATCGCTCACGTGATGTGGCATTACTACTTAAAAGCAGCGTGGGGATCATAATTAAATCATCAAAATCCAGCGCGTTATACGCTCTTAATTGATTTTGGTATCGCGCATACAACTGAGCAAACAATGCTTTTTGCGGCTCTCTGGCTTCGCGAATAGCTCGCTCTGGTAAAATAAGCTCATTCTTCCAACTACCAATTTGCATTTTAAGTAGGTTCAGTAAATCTTTGTCTTTTTTAAGCTCGTCTTCGGTTAAATCAGCAAGTAATTGATTCGTATCTTGGTCGTCAAACAGCGAAAAACCAGGCTTAAAACCCAGTGTTTTTAACTCTTTTTTGATGATTTCAAGCCCAAGCGTATGAAAGGTAGACACCCATAAACCTTTAGACTCTTGTTTGCCTAAGGTTTGCAAAACCCGCTCGCGCATTTCTTTAGCCGCTTTATTGGTAAAGGTAACCGCCGCAATATTACGCGCTTGATACTCACATTTTTGTACTAAGTAAGCAATTTTGTTGGTGATAACTCGCGTTTTACCCGAGCCTGCGCCGGCTAATACTAAGCAAGGACCACTAATGTACTTTACCGCTTCATCTTGTTTAGGATTGAGTTTCATAACGACCAGCTGATTGCAAAAAGACGGGCAATTTTAACGTAATCACTACAATACGCCTAGCCAATAAGGTAATATTAGTTATTATCATTTTAGGCAACAGGCAAGGGAAGACTATGATTAACCCAGCAAAACTTGAAGAAATTGCGAAACAGATCACTAATAACATGCCACAAGGTGTAAAAAACCTGGCTGATACACTTGAAGGTAAAACTAAGCAAGTGTTACAAAACAAGCTTGCCGAAATGGACTTTGTAAGCCGTGAAGAGTTTGATATTCAAAGCCAAGTGCTGATCCGCACACGTGAAAAGCTAACTGAATTAGAAGCAAAAGTGGCGATACTTGAACAGCAATTATCGGCAAAAACAGACGCTGAATAATAAATATAACGCCATAGACGAACCTGCTTTATGGCGCTAATCACTCAGTTATTCAAATAGCTCGTCCAGCACATAATAACCCGTTGCTTGTTGCTGCTCTATGCTTACCCTCAGCAATTTATTAGCTACTTGCTCACCGGTAATGGGTCTATACCGTTTGAGGATACCAAAACGCGTTAGCAGTGGAAGTACCACCTCACCGAACTTTTCTGCAATTCTAAGCTCTGAACGCTCGCCGACTAATAAAGACGGTTGCAATATACTCAAGCGTGCAAAGCCAAGCTGCTTCACCTGCTGCTCAAGCTCTCCTTTTATTTTTAAATAACGGCTCATACTATGCGCATTTGCGCCACTTGACGATACCAAACAATAATGCGGAACAGCGTTATTGGCCGCCATTTGCGCACAAATAAATTGGTATTCAAAATCAACTTTACGTTGTGCAGCCACACTACCCGCTTGCTTTAATGTGGTCCCTAAGCAAGAAAATAATACGTCACCTTTGAACAATTCAACATGATGCGTCAAATTTTCAAAATCAATAACATGGCTAATTAATTTAGGATGAGAAAAATCTAATTGGCGGCGCGATAAACTCACTACCTTTGAATAGCAAGAAGATGCTAACAGCTGTTGTAATAACTGGGTGCCAACTAAGCCGGTACTGCCGATTATTAGCGCCGTTTTGGCCATATTAAAGGTGACTGTCCGCAGATTTATTTAGTACATGGTGTACTGCTTTTTTATAGCTTTCACACTCTTCTTCAGCACAACTAACTACCGATTCTAAGTCATGCAAATGACCATTTTCTAAGCCATATACCCAACCATGAACCGTGAGTTCTTGACCTCTTAGCCATGCATCTTGAACAATGCTAGTGCGAGATACGTTACGCACTTGCTCAATCACATTAAGCTCTATTAAACGATCAAGACGTTGTTTTTCTGGCAGAGCATTAAGTTGCTCTAGGTGTTTTTCTTTTACATCACCAACGTGGCGCAGCCAGTTATCAATAAAGCCAAAGCGGTCCTCGTTTAGTACCGCTTGCACACCACCACAACCGTAGTGGCCAACAACCATAATATGTTTTACTTTTAATACTTCGACCGCGTACTGCATAACCGATAAACAATTATGATCGGTATGTACAACCACGTTGGCAACATTACGGTGCACAAATAACTCACCCGGTAATAAATCAACAATTTGATTAGCTGGCACCCGTGAATCAGAGCAACCTATCCATAAGTATTCTGGGTTTTGTTGCATCGATAAAATTTTGAAAAATTCAGGGTTCGCTTCGCTCGTTCTAGATGCCCAGCGTTTATTATTTTCTAGTAAGTTATTTAAATTTCTCATTACATCTCTTTTAGGTTGAGGGCGTTTTTAAACTGGCTAAAATTAAAATATTACGGGGTGTTAATTGCTTCTCACAAAATGTATTAACACTGACGTCATAGCCTTGCTGCTGCAAATATAAAGCACGATCGAGCACAAGCCAAACTTCTATTGCTCTTCTAAACACATGTCGAACCAGTTCAACTCGCTCTGTTACTTTTTTTCGCGCCTGCCCAATCAATAAAAACTTATTGTAATCAATATCTTTTGGCAGTTTTAAGGCTTTTTTGTCTGCCGCCCAGTTACAAAATGCTGCAAACGAATCTGAAAATATCGCTTTATTCACTGAAGGGACGCTGACATACCCTAACTCACCAGTAAGTGACTTTCTTAAGGCATCAAACCCTAGTCGCCACTCCACTTCTGTTTTTCGCACTTTGCCTACTCGCGAAGGAGCTGTAACAGTTTCTTGCAGGGCGAGCTTTAAATCTCTGTGAGTTAAGTTTAATCGACTTTGCTGAGCATGCTCGCTCATCGCTTGGTAATTATTATCAGTAAATAAATGATAGCAACAAGGTGAAAAGCTAATTTGTGGTACTTTTGCTGCACTGGCTTGATGCATAAAAGTTTGGTGTAACGCACCGCAGGCATGCAAAGCGACGGCATGAGTGTGTGGGCTAAAAAAATCCTGAATGCTATCCTTAAGTACATCGGCTTGGCTAAATTGTATTGCAAGTCCCTGCTGCTGTGCACTTTTTTTCCCTTGTTCACACAAATGAGATTGTAGCTCAACGCTGTGTATACTCTGCGCACCATTAAAAGCTAACATTCGCCCTAAATGGCCTTTACCTGCACACCACTCTAATACAGGCTGATTACTAGTGGGCAATGCGCCAACAAAATCTTGTAGCTGAGTAAACTTTCGACCTTTAATACCATTACTGATCCAAAACGGGTATTCCTTCCGAGTGTTAGTAATGGCAGGCAATGACACTAATCGGCTAAGTTGCTCAACAGCGGGAATATAGGATGAAAAAAACTGATAGAGCTGTTCTTGATCAGAGTCTAATTCAGCAACCGCCTGATCGGATAAAGCGCTCAAAGGAGCATGTAATTCAGGCCAAGGTAAAGCGTCAAAATCAAATGCAGTACACTGCCAATACAAGCGAGTATTCATTAGCAAAGAGTCGAGGGCAGAAAATTGCTCAGTTAAGGTCATAACAGCTTAGGATATAAAAAAGACGCTTAATTATACCAGCACAATAGCACCTGATTAAGCAGTTATTTTTTTAACCTCGCAGAGCAAGGGAATGGAGTAAGTAATCCACTAGCGCGATTTAAACATTAAACGTAAATAGAGGGGGATAGAAATAATGCTTATTATAATAGCCGCAATCAGCATCCAAGAAAGCTGCAGTGTTTCTTGCTTTTTATATTTATAAATAAAATCAGCTTTTACTTCATCAAACTTTGTTTGATCAATCTCATATAAGTCAGCAATTAAACGCCATTTAGCCATCGACATATTACCCACAGTAGTACTCGGTGGAGCAATATAGTCTTTAAGTACCTCAGCCTCATATGCCAGTTGATGAAAACTGCGATCAGGCGCATAAAACTGTTGGGTTATGGCAATGGCTTCATCCATATTCATTACCGCGTAGCGCCACCCTTTTAAACTTGCTTGATAAAACTTTTCTACCGTATCGGGGTGATACTTAACCATACTATCGCTGGTAAATAAAATATCCGCGTATACATCCATCCCATAACGTTGTGGACATATAAGTCTATGAGCAACCCCTTGCTGATCCATATGATAAGGTAGGTCGGTAACATACACTTCTATGGCATCTAATTTATTTTCCATCCATGCTTGTTGCAATTCATCGCCTTTGTAAACAGCCAGTTTTTCGGTATCAATACCACTGCGCTTAAGCATAGTTAGTAACTCAGAATTACTCTCTTTGCTGACTTCACTTACACGCTTGTTAATAAAATCACGAGCATGAAAAATATCTGAAGTTTCTTTTACCATCCAACAGTAAGGAGAAAACTGTAATATGGCAGCCATGGCTACAAAGGGTTCACCGGCAATACGGCGTTCTAATATACCTGAATGTGCTACACCAAATTGCGCCTCTCCTCGCTCTACCGCACCAAAACTATTTGGCCGTTTTGGATCGGCAGGAACTATATTGACGTCTAAACCGGCCTCATTATAAAAGCCTTTTTGTTTGGCCATGTAATAGCCAGCAAATTGAAATTGGTGCGTCCACTTTAATTGTAACGTGACTGATTCCTGCGCCATTAACTGGCTACAAAAAAAGCAGATGCTAATTATTATTCCTTTAAGTAGCAAAGCAGGCTTCCATAAACATGATAATTAATTATAACTATATGTAAAACAGCTAATAAAGCAAGCATCGGGATAAGATGCTTGCTTAGGATAGAGTTAGGCTAGAGCGATTTTTTCAAGCTTTTCTGCTTGAGGTTGGGTAGTTAAAAACTGAGTAAAACAGGGATTATCGGTTTCGTCTTGGACACTGTAACCTAGCCGATTTAAGTGCTCATTAAACATCTCATATTGGCTTGGTTCAATAGCAAAGCCTGCTAATACATTCCCCATTGACCCGCCATGATTGCGGTAGTGAAATAAAGTGATATTCCAGTTACTACCCAGCGTATCTAAAAAGCGCGCCAATGCGCCTGGATACTCTGGAAACTCAAACCTTAGTAAGCGTTCATGTAACTGCTCTGGCGCTTTACCGCCAACCATATAGCGTACATGCAGCTTTGCTAATTCGTTATCTGACAAATCGCAAAAGGTATATTTGTTATCTGTTAGACTTTGTTTAAGCTCTTCAAGTTCTGCTAACCCTTGACGTAGCGCAATACCAACAAAAATTTGCGCCTCGCCAGGCCCCGCATAACGATAGTTAAACTCAGTAATGGCACGCCCACCTAAAGATGTACAAAACTGCTTAAAACTACCGCGCTTTTCATCAATGGTCACGGCTAATAAAGCTTCGTTTTTCTCACCCAGCGCAGTGCGCTCAGCCACATAACGTAAGCGATCAAAGTTTAAATTAGCACCAGACAAAATAGCGGCTAAATTTAACCCCTTTAAACCCGACTGCTGAGACCATTTTTTAAGCCCTGCAGTTGCAAGCGCTCCTGAAGGCTCAGCTATAGCACGGGTTGATACAAAAATATCTTGCATGGCTGCACATATTTCATCGTCTGATACGGTAACTACTTCATCACAAAACTTTTGTGCCAGTCTGAATGTTTCGCTACCAATTATTTTAACGGCAACACCATCGGCAAAACTGCCAACGCGATCGAGTTCTACCGGCTCGCCTGCTACTAAAGCAGCTTTTAAGCAGGCGCTTTCATTCGCCTCAACCCCTATCACTTTGATATCGGGGCGCAGCGACTTAATATATACCGCCATACCTGCCAGCAAGCCGCCGCCGCCAACAGGAATAAATACCACATCTAAATCGTTGAGCTGTTGCATTAATTCACGGGCAACCGTACCTTGACCAACAATCACATCAGGGTCATCAAATGGCGGTACAAATACGCCGTTTCGCTGCTCAGTTAATTCCAGCGCATACGCTTTTGCGGCATCAAATTGATGGCCATGCAATACGACTTCACCACCCAATGCCCTTACCGCATTAACCTTTATTTCAGGTGTGGTCACGGGCATCACAATGGTGGCTTTGTGCCCTAAGTGTGAGGCACTTAGTGCCACACCCTGGGCATGGTTACCTGCGGATGCGGTGATCACAACCGAGCCTTTAGGCAGCTTATTTAATTTATTAAAAGCACCGCGTAATTTAAACGAGTACACGGGTTGCTGGTCTTCACGTTTTAACCAAACATGATTACCTAATCGTGTACTCAATTCGGCCATTTCACTTACCTCAGTCACCTTGGCTAAAGGCTCCATATTGGCTTGGATAATCGCGCGAAAATAATCGAGTTCTTGAGAAACCATACCTAGCTAAGCTCCTCCAGTTTGGCTAAATCGCGAACTGCACCTTTATCTGCGCTGGTTGCAAGTAGCGCATACGCTTTAAGCGCAGATGATACATAACGATCACGATTAAGCGGTTTATACGCTTGTTTACCACGAGCCAGTTGTTTTTGCTTGCGAGCTTCAAGCTCTTCATCGCTTAACGCCAGCGTAATTTCTCGGGTGGCAATATCGATGATAATTTTATCGCCGTTTTCAACATAAGCAATTGCGCCACCGCTGGCAGCTTCCGGCGATACGTGGCCAATCGATAGACCCGACGTGCCACCTGAAAAACGCCCATCAGTAATTAATGCACATTGCTCTGCCAAGCCTTTTGATTTTAAATAGCTAGTTGGGTATAGCATTTCTTGCATGCCAGGGCCGCCTTTAGGCCCTTCATAGCGAATAACCACCACGTCGCCGGCTTTTACTTCGCCATTTAAAATCCCTTCTACAGAGTCATCTTGTGATTCGTATACCACAGCAGTACCTTCAAAATGCAGCATTTCATCAACAACACCCGCACTTTTAACGATACAGCCATCTATTGCTAAATTACCTGAAAGTACGGCAAGACCGCCATCTTGACGAAATGCATGTTCTACACTGCGAATACAACCGTTTTCACGGTCGTTATCACCCTCATCCCAACGACAATCTTGGCTCATTGCTTTAGTGGTACGAATACCTGCAGGGCCAGCACGATAAAACTTTTGCGCAGCTTCGTTATTCGGATCGGTTGCATCCCACTTTTTAACCAGTTCACCCATTGTCATACCAGCAACATGGTTAACCGATAAATCAACTAACCCTGCCTTTCCAAGCTCGCGAACTATCGCCATCATGCCACCAGCACGGTGTACGTCTTCAATGTGGTATTGCGCTGTAGCTGGAGCAACTTTACATAAAAACGGGGTTTTACGTGAAAGTTCATCAATGTGTGACATATCAAAATCAACGCCGGCTTCTTGTGCCGCTGCGAGTAAATGCAATACCGTATTTGATGAACCGCCCATAGCAATATCAACCACCATAGAGTTCATAAATGCGGTTTTATTAGCGATAGCACGAGGCAGTACGTCTTGGTTATCTTTTTGATAGTACTCACGGCATAAATCAACGATACGTGCACCCGCTTCAACATATAGTTGTTTGCGGTCTTTATGGGTCGCAAGCGTGGTCCCGTTACCAGGCAGCGCAAGGCCAATTGCTTCTAATAAACAGTTCATAGAATTGGCGGTAAACATCCCTGAACACGACCCACAGGTAGGGCATGCAGATCGCTCAACTTGCTCAGAGTCGGCATCACTTACCGATTCATCAGCGCCTTTAACCATAGCATCAACCAAATCGAGCTTAATATCGATATTCGCTAATTTGGTTTTACCTGCTTCCATTGGGCCGCCCGATACAAAAATAACGGGTATATTTAAACGCAGCGCCGCTAACATCATTCCAGGGGTGATTTTGTCGCAGTTAGAAATACAAATCATCGCATCGGCACAATGGCCGTTCACCATATACTCTACTGAGTCGGCAATTAAATCGCGCGATGGCAGAGAATAAAGCATACCGCCGTGACCCATGGCAATACCGTCATCGATAGCAATGGTATTAAATTCTTTTGGTACACCACCGGCCTGAGTAATGGTTTCAGCCATCAGTTCACTAAGCTGATTAAGATGCACATGCCCCGGTACAAATTGCGTAAATGAGTTCACAACAGCAATAATTGGCTTACCAAAGTCGGTATCAGTCATGCCTGTTGCACGCCATAATGCTCTTGCGCCTGCGCGTTTACGCCCTTCAGTGGTAGTTGCACTTCTTAATTTAGCCATAGTTACCTCAGTGTTTGCCGCAATTAATGCGGGCATTCCTCATTCTAAAAATTGATGAATAACCAAATAATCAGTTACTCGTAAAATTCGTTAAATTTATTTTATACAGCCTGTTGCTGTAAGCTTTGTAGCGTTACATGTTTCACATCAACCAATTTATTTAACTGGCTGGTAAGCAAGTAAATTGGCTTATCGCTATCAACCGTCATCGCCATATTATATTGACCATCGTCCATATTGAGCTGTAAGTGAGTTAAATCAAAACCACGATGACGCACCACACGTAAAAAGCGCTCGATTGCGACACTTTGGCTTTTTAAGGCAATAGTTAAACTGTGTTTCATTGTGCTTTCTCCGTCATCATTTCATCGTTGGCAGCTCCAGGCGGAACAAGTGGCCATACGTTTTCTTTATCATCGATACAAGCATGAACAATATAGGGTCCATCGCTATTTAATAAGGCAGTGATTGCATCATCCACTTGGTTGGCATGGGTAATAGTTTGCCCAGGAATGCCAAACACAGCAGCAAGTTGTACAAAGTCAGGGTTGTCTGATAGGTTAGTTTCGCTGTAACGCCCTTCAAAAAATAGTTCTTGCCATTGGCGCACCATTCCTAAGCGCTGGTTATCAAGTATCAGTATTTTTACTGGTAAATTATTACGGCGAATAGTGGCAAGCTCTTGAATGTTCATCATGATTGAACCATCGCCTGAAACGGTGATCACAAAGTCATCTTTACGCGCTATCTGTGCACCTATAGCCGCGGGTAAACCAAACCCCATAGTGCCTGCACCACCACTGCTTAAGTGGTTGCAAGGGTGGCTAAACTTCATGTGCTGAGCGACCCACATTTGGTGCTGGCCTACATCACAACACACCACACTAGTGCTTGGCATACGCTGGCTAAGTTGATTAAGTAAGTAAGGAGCAAATACTTTTTCACCAGGGTAGTCGTAGCGCCACGCGTGTTTGACCTTCATTTGTTTACTATGATCGCACCACGCTTTTGGTGTAACCACGCACTCAAGTGCAGGGAGAGAAGTTTTTAAATCAGCAATTAATGACGCTTTTACAGGTTTACGTTTTCCGACCTCGGCTGCATCTATGTCTAAATGAATTACGTTTGCTTTTGCAGCAAACTTAGCTAAATTGCCCGTTACACGGTCATCAAAGCGTGCGCCAATACACACTAATACATCACATTCTTGCACCGCTAAATTAGCCGCTTGACCGCCATGCATACCTAGCATGCCTAAATCATATTCGTAATCAGGTAATACACTGCCCAATGCTTTAAGGGTTGAAACCGCTGGCATTTGCGTTTTATTTAAAAATTGCATTAACTGCGCTTGCGCATCAGCGGCATGGACCCCGCCACCAACATAGGCAACAGGCTGTTTGGCTTCACTGAGTAGTTGGTTAGCAATAGCGACTTGATTTAGATCTAGTTGAGGCAAATATTCATCTACCGCTAACCAAGGTTTAAAAGGTACTTGCGCCATTTGAATGTCTTTGGGGATATCAACCAAAACAGGGCCTGGTCGACCGCTTTGTGCTAAATGCATCGCCTCTTGTAATATTTCGGCTAAATCTTCTGCTCGCTCAACCATATAACTGTGTTTTGTACATGAAAGCGACATACCCAACACGTCTATTTCTTGAAAGGCGTCAGAACCAATAGCTGCGGTTGGTACTTGCCCGGTGATGGCAAGTAAAGGCACTGAGTCCATCATGGCATCAGCCAATGCGGTAATTAAGTTAGTAGCACCCGGGCCTGATGTTGCTAAACATACACCTAAGCGGCCAGTACTGCGTGCATAACCTACAGCTGCAAACCCTGCGCCTTGTTCATGGCGAGTGAGGTAATGTTTTACAGGCGCACCATACAAGGCATCGTAGATGGGCATAATAGCACCACCTGGGTAGCCAAATACTTCATCTACGCCGTGCTTGGCGAGTAAATCAATTGTTAGTTCTGCGCCTGTCATTAGTAAATCCTCATTCCTGTGTGACAACCCGTTAAAATTTAATCTTAAAACTAAAAAGCCCCCCGGACGGTTAAGTGCGGAGGGCTTTTCAATGCTTAGTTTTTTAAAGCACTACGAAGCCCTCGCGGGAATAATCACCACGATAATAATCAGGACTAGGTTAAGTGCATTGTTAAGCATAAAATTTAATACCATTTAATTTCTGTAATTACGAAACTCTTGTTTCGCTGTCTTTTTATATTAGTACCGCGCTCAGGGCGCTAAGTCAACATCAAATTCAATCCAAAATAATTATAAAAACACGCAGGCCTAGGTTTTAAAATTCAAACAACCTAAACAAAGTGAATTTTTTATCCCTTCATTTCAACTCAGGAAATTCACTATTCTTATAACGGTGAATTATGGTTTGATTAATTTTTAGCAAACCGCTGTATTTTATAGCTCACAAAATAAAATAAATTGACTTCTTAAGTGTTTCTTAAGTGTGACGACCTAGCATAACAACGTTCACTAAAAAGAGATGTGTTATGAATTCAATTTTCAAACTCAGTAAGCAATCGCAAGCAAACACCAAAAAGCGCTTTTACTTTAACTGCAGCGCTAATGCATTTGTTATTTTAATGGCATGCTATTACGGCTTAATCATTAATATTCCATTTATGCATGGTGCGTTTAGCGCTATTACTTCGCTGCACACATTTTCGTGGTTATTTCTATTTTCTGTACCGCTACTACTTGTGTGTTTATTAGTTATATTTTTTTCTTTGGTGTCTGTTCGAGGGCTATTAAAACCCATCAACTACTTACTACTCGTGCTCTCAAGTGCCGCACTTTACGGCTCATTAAACTATGGAGTGGTATTTGATTACTCAATGATACAAAACGCAGCAGAGACGGACTCTAGTGAAGCGTTAAGCTATTTAAACTTGCAACTTGTTGGCTTTTTACTGCTTTTTGGCGCATTACCTGCCTTTGTTTTGAGTCGTATAAACGTAAACTGTGCCCGCCCACACAAAGAAATACTCAGTCGTATTAAACTGTTACTAGCATGCGGTGCTTTGATTGCTTTAGTAGTAGTAAACTTTTACGCCGATTATGCGGCAACAGGTCGAAATAACCGTATATTGAAAAAAGAAATCATTCCATTTCAATACCTTTCTAGTGGCTATAAGTATGCACGTGACCAGTTGCTTTACAGCGATATTAAATTTAAAAATATTGATACCACACCAACTTTAGCATCGCCAAGTACAACACGAGTTACTGTCATAGTAGTAGGTGAAACCGCACGAGCTGAAAATTTTTCCTACCAAGGCTATGAGCGCAATACCAACCAATACACACAAAAACATAATGTCACTTATTTCGATAATGTATCGTCGTGTGGCACGGCCACAGCAGTGTCAGTACCGTGTATGTTTTCACTGCAAACTCATGCCAATTTTTCTCGTTTAGACAGTGATAATCAGCAAAACGTGATTGATTTGATACAACAAGCAGGCGCAGATGTCTTGTGGGTTGATAATAACAGTGGCTGTAAAAACGTCTGCTCGCGCGTACCTACCATTAATATTGATAGCAAAGCATCCGGACTATGTGATGGTAAATACTGTTTTGATGAAGCGTTGCTAGCCCCACTAAAGCACAAGCTTGCTAACTTGAGTCAGGCTAATACGCTTATAGTGCTGCATATGATGGGTTCACATGGCCCTACTTACTTTAAGCGCTACCCTGAAAAATTTAAACAGTTTAGTCCAACCTGCGACCGCAGCGATATTCAGAACTGTAACGCTGAAGAACTGGTTAACACCTACGATAATACAATTGCTTATAGTGATTTTATCAACGCTCAAGTTATTGAACAGTTAAAGGCACTACCAGCCAATATTGATAAGCAATTACTGTATGTGTCGGACCATGGCGAGTCGCTCGGTGAAAATGGTGCGTACTTACATGGCTTTCCCTATGCATTTGCACCAACAACTCAAACCCATGTGCCTCTTTACATCTGGGCTGATGAGCATAATCAGCGCATTACAGCCAAGTGTCTCAACAATTTAAATAGCACTTTAGCGCAATCACACGATGCTATTTTTCATACCCTTTTAAACTTAACCGGTGTTGTGAGTAAAACCTACCAAACCTCTGAAGATTTACTCGCGTCATGTCAAACGATTAACCATAGCGAAGCTAAAATATGAATAATAAAACCGTTATAAAACGCCAAGGCCTAATGCGGCTAATTTTTACCTTAAGCCATACATTTAACGGCCTAAAATGGATGAGCCGATTTGAGGCTGCTTTTCAGCAAGAGTTGGTTTTATTTAGTTTGCTAGGCGTATTTGCCTGCTTGCAAGAAATTACTTTAAGTAGCAAGTTAATATTAATTGCCAGCTTATTGTTTGTGTTATTTGCTGAGTTGGTCAATACCGCAGTCGAAGTGGTGGTTGATCGCATCGGTAGCGAATATCATGAACTATCAGGCCTAGCTAAAGACATCGCTTCTGCCAGTGTCTTTATCGCCATGCTCATCACCGTTCTGCTTTGGTGGTCTGTTTTATGGGCTTAATTAGCCAAGGTAAAAAAAGCATTAGTGCTGCTGTAGGTCATGGTGGTGTTTTTTCTCAGTCTATGAAGCTTTTCACGAATCGCCTTGAGTTCATAACAAAGTGAACGCGTTTTGACTAATTTTGGCAACATGGCCTACAGCAATAATTGGTATCAATAGCGCTTTTTAATCTGGCATTTTTACGTTACCTATAAAGTAAACTAAGTTAGTATTTATAAAACAACTTTAACTTGGTTAGGATTCTTTATGAAAGTGTCATTGCGTATCAGTCATTTATTGATAGCGTTCGTTTTTTTAGCATTTAGTGTCAATGGCTATGCAGCTCCTGCTCTATTCAAAATAGAAAAACAAGGCGCTAGTTCGTATTTATTTGGCACCGTGCATGTAGGTGATGCCAGCATGAAAGGGCTACCACAAAAAGTGACTCACGCACTGGATAACAGTAAGCAAGTGGTTGTTGAAGTGGATATTAGTAAGCTATCACCTTTACAAATGCAGCAACGCTCTATGCCGTATATGCTGCTTAATAACGGGCGTACACTGCAGAGTGAGCTGTCGACAGAAAATTATCAACTCCTGAAAGACTACTTTGCTAAAAAGTCGATTGATATTGCCATGTTCAACAGCTTTAAACCTTGGGCTGTGATGTTAACCATGATGCAAATTGAGTTTCAAAACGCAGGATATTCAGATAAAAATGGCATTGATAAGCAAATATTAGATTATGCCCAACAGCATAATATTAAAATTGCAGAGCTTGAAACCATAGAGCAGCAACTACAAATGTTTAATGGGTTAGAGTCATTAAGCAACGCTATGATGGCAGAAACCTTTGAACAACTCAGTGATATTAATACCTACTTTATTTCTCTAGTAAATGCATGGAAACAGGGCGATATGAAAACCCTAACCAGCTACTACCACACAAGTTTTGATAACAGCCAATACGGCCAACAAAGCGAACAAGTGATGCTAATTGAGCGTAATAATAATTGGGTCACTCAGCTCACCCCAAAACTTGAACAAGGCAATATTTTTATAGCGGTAGGTGCTCTGCATTTAGTTGAGCAACATGGCTTAATTAAACAACTGCGTGACCAAGGATTCACGGTGACTCAGTTATAAACAAGCTTATATAATCGACTCACTATGAGCTGTATGCTGTTCATAGTAAGTTGGTTTAAAATCTTCCATTTTTAAGGTGTGTTCAATCCCTTTAATGGTATCTGCTGCATGATGGTTTACATAAATAACGGTACTCGTTTTTGCCGCACACACCTTTTCTATTAGCAGTAAAACGCGTTGACGATTTGCCTCATCAAGCCCTAAACATGGCTCATCTAAAATAACTAAGGCGGGGTGTTTAACCATTGCGCGTACAATAAGTAATAGGCGCTGATCGCCATACGATAGTTGGGTAAAAGCGCAATTTGCTTTATCGCTTAGGCCAATTAATGCCAGCCACTGTTTCGCTAACCGCATTTGTAACTCATTGGCTTGTTGATATAAACCAATACTATCGAAAAACCCAGAGATAACAGTATTGAGCGCCGAAATACTCACTCTATACTGTAAATGCAAGGTATTAGAGATATAACCAATATGCTGTTTTATATCCCAAATACTCTCTCCTGTGCCACGCTTGAAACCAAACACCTCAATCTCATTGTTATAGCACTGAGGGTTATCACCGGTGATTAAATTTAATAAACAGGTTTTTCCTGAGCCATTCTTACCGGTAAGTTGCCAGTGTTGGTGTTGCTTAATTGTCCAGTTTAAGTTCTCAAAGATAGTCTGTTCACCATAACGTACATGCGCATCAGTAAGCTTAACGAGTGGCGTGTTTACATTTGAAATAAAAGTAGGTTCGGGTGAATCTGGAATAGTTATAGGTGTATGTTCTAAATGCAGTAACTTAAACAAATCGGCTCGTTCTGCTGCGCACGGTTTTGCTAAGCTATGTTGTAAAAGACCCTTACTCACATAAGCAAAGTGATCAACAAACGCAGGAATATCATCGATACGATTTAGCACAAACACAAAGCAAGTGTGCGTACTCAGTTGCTTTAATAGGCGGTTTAACTGCCTAGCCGATTCAGTGTCTAAGCCATCAAATGGTTCATCAAGCACAACTAAATCACTGTTAGCAGACAGTGCTTTAATCAATAATAATTTACGTGTTTCACCGGTCGATAAATCAGTAAAGTTACGATTAAGTAAGGCATCAAAATTAAGAGCTGTAATTAGCTGTTGGCATAAATCGTTATTTATTTCAGGCGCAGAAAAGAGTATATCGGTTACTTTTTGTGTTTTATCACTTTTGCGATTAGCGCTTAATAACTGCTTTTGTAAATCACTTGAAACCAACTGTAGATTATTAAAAGTACTATGGCGTTGCCCACTTTGTTGCTTGGCTTCACCAATAAGCGTAGCCCCAAGCGCAGATTTACCGGCGCCATTGCCGCCAAGCAATACCCAGTGTTCCCCCTGTTTTACTTACCAAGTTAAATCCTTAATATAATAGCGATTACTGCCACCGGTGGATAAATAACCATTAAATTGCTGAAGTAAAATTGAGCGCACACTAGATCCCAAAATAAGGCTTAAAAATTCAAATTAACGTACAAAATAACAATTAGGCAAGTGAGATTTAATCAACCTCTGTTAGAAGAGCATCGTTTAGTGCCGCTATTATACTTTGCTGATCTATAGGTTTATGAATATGACTTATTGCTCCACAAGCTTTAGCGCGAGCTATATCACTATCAGAAGTGTTTGCGGTAACCACAATAATGGGTCGTGTTTTGTCTTTTTCATGTAGCAGCTTTGTGGCTTCAAAGCCATCTAAAACCGGCATATTTAAATCCATAAATATAACATCATAGCTATTTTCAGCCGCCATTTTACAAGCGACTTTGCCATTTTCAGCCGATTCAACCTGTATGTTCAAAGAACTTAATAACTTTGTTAGAACTAACATGTTGAGCGGGTTATCTTCAACCACTAAACACTTAAGATCATCAGGCAAGCGCGTTGGCTTAGTTTCGCTTGTGTCCATCTCTAATGGTAGGCTTAAAAATACAATGGCGCCTTGTGGATGATTATTCTCAAAACGAATGTCGCCATTAAGCGCATTAACAATATATTGCACGCGGGTAAGCCCTGTTCTAAGGCCTTGAAAATGGTTACTTTGTTGAGTGTTATCTAATTCGAGCTGACCAACCGGGTGGCTAAAGCCACAACCACTGTCTTATATGCTTAACTCTAACTGATGGTTATTGAGCGTAGCAATGACGGTGACCTCTCCTTGCTCAGTAAACTTTAATGCGTTATTAAGTAGTTCAGAAACAATTTGTTGTAGCCGTGCGTGATCTACAATCACCGCGCAGTCTAAGTTCGGTGCTAACTCGGTAATTAACTTTAACCCTTTCTCAGTACAGCCATATTGATACACAGCCAGTATTTTGTTTAAAGTTGTTAGTAGGTTGTCTGAGGTCGGCTTTAATGACCAACGGTTTAAACTAAGCGCCTGTAAATCTTGAAGTTCATCTAACATCGCTAGCAGCCTAACAGAACAATACTGAGCTTGACGCTGAATTTGTTGTTGCGAGCTGGGAATGCTTAATTCATTTATAGAACTAATTAATCCCTGTAACGGAGTTCTAAACTCATGACTGGCGCGTGCAATAAAATGTTCTTTATTCTGACTGACTTGCTCGGCAAATTCTTTTTGTTGTTGATACTCAAGCAGGGTCTGCAAAACTTGCCTCTCCATTGGCATAAACACAAATCTTAACTCTATAAGCAATAACGCTAGAGTCAAAAACCAACACAACAGCTCAATATTGGCAACCCAATTAACCTTTGTCACCGCTTGCTGCTCAAATAAGCTCACCGCGGTGTCTAATTTTTTTAATAATGCTTCAATCTCGCCCACAGAAAACATCACGGGATTCGCTTGTTCTTGTTGGGTCAGTAATTTTTTTGCTTGTTTTATAAAACTAGATACCTCGGCATCTAGGTTACCTGGGGCGGCATAATATAAATCAACTAAAGCAGCATTTAAATAAATCGCCTCACCTTGCTCGTTTTTAGTGAGTAAAAAAGTATGCCCTTGCTCGAATAGCCTAAGTGAGTGGGCTAACGATTTCAGGTGCTGTTCTTTGTTAGCTGTTTGATTAATTAGCGCATTACTATGCCACGCTATTTTTTGTGACAGCATACGTTGCTTACCCGCTATATTGATAATTTTCGCATCGTATTTTTGCACAGAAAAGACGTATTGCATGAGTAGTGCGGATACGCTGATCAGCAAGGCAATAGCAATTAATGCCCACCGATAACGCTTGCGAATACTCTTTACAATATTAAACATAAACCAAGCTGCTTTTTATTTTCACTTTAATCTAACTGTAGCAAGTTAATCAGTTAATTCACTAATTATTAGATATAAAAAAGCCCAACTAAAAAGCTGGGCTACTTACAATATCATTAACGATTTTCTAAGCGGTTATAATCAAACATACCAAATTCAACCCCCCGATACTGGCGGGCAACGTGATGTAATATATCGCTGTATTGCCAAAACTGAGGGTGCGTTCGACGAATCGCAAACTTAGACTTTAAAGCCCGATAATCCGCCTCTACTTGCATAAGCGATAGCTGCTCTGCAAATGCAGCAACTTGTTGCGGGTTATTTAAATACCAAATTGCTGATGGGTAATCACCAATAAAACCAGGCACAATTGTCACGGTATCTTCTTCATAAGCACGCTGGCCGTCTTCGTTTAATAAGCTCGAAATATTATAATGCGCGTTATGATGAATAATCGTATAAGCCTTGTGCTCATCTTGCTCTTTTACTAACACATACGATAGCTGCGGGAGTAAGTTAATTGCTTTAGCGGGCATGGTGTTAATTGCACTTAATGGTGCGGGTACTTTTTTATAGTCATAACGAGGACTTAATACCGGCTCAAGCGTTTGTTTAATTAATCCATATAACTCTGATTGTGGCTTATCAGTTTGGTAACTAATACCGCTGGGCTGACTAAACTCACGGTTATTTTCGAAAAAGGTCGATAGACTTGGCGGTGATTTACGATACCAGCTTTGCTTAATAGCTTCGCGTTGTGACTCTGGTAATAACGCAAGAAAGTTTTGCTCACCCTCTAAGCGTAAAAAATCCATATATAAACGTGTTATCAATTGATGGCCAATATTGCCATACACATCAAAGCCTGCCACTAGTAAGTAGTGAATACGCTCAAATAATGCATAATCAAGTACCCACATCGTTTTAGGTTGCTGGCCAACAAGCCCTTTTACAACTGTTGCACTATCAAAATGACGAAAAATTGTCAGCGCCGCATTTTGGTTATGCCCTTCCCCTTTCCACAGTAAATCAGTAGTTAAGTGCTCGCCATTTTTGAACATTTTATTAGCTAGCTCTACCTTGGCTTTTAAATAGCGTTTTTCGCGAACTGAGTATTTTACCCAGTTAGAAATAGGTAACGCATTACTCTCCTCGGCTGCTGGTAACTCTAATGCGTCTTCATGTTGCATTAGCATTTTACCAACCTCTGGAGTCGCCACTTTTTCAGGATCGGCAAATGCCACCCAAAAATGGTCATTAATCACGTTCAGTGCAATTTGACCACGACAGACAGGCCCTTTAATGAAGCCCATAATAATTAATTCAGCTTCATCGAGCATAAATTGATATTTAGCATCAATAGGCAGTGCTTCAAAAGTTTTAAATGGATTTGATGCAAGTGCTGGCTCATAGCTTGGTAAGCTAGATACAGTGTATTTTGGTGCGATGAACTGCTGATATAAGCGCGTTAACTTCTCATCCGTTAACTTAAGCGGCAAATGCGTTTTTGACAAAATAGTAGAACGATCGTGAAGCAGTCGATAATAAACACGCTCAACATTTGGGTTATCATAAGGGCGACGGGCGCTAATTAACTTAATATCTTCCCCAGGAGGAGTGCTTGAACGCACCAACTTAAAAAAGTTTGGTGATTGCGCATCACTAAAATAGATGTGCGCTAAAAACCAATGTTCATAAATATAACGCGCTGATAACTGATACTTCAAACCATCTTGATTTAAAAATGCTTCCCAGTTTTTTACCTTTGCAAGCTCAGCAGCTGATGGCGGCTTGATATGCGCCATTTTCCCGCCTTTTTTAATCCAATTTTGTAGGTGCTGAAATTCAGCAGCCGATACCCCTGGTAAGCCATAAGGCATACCCGCATGCGGTTGCTCATCCGCTAATTGGTCAAACTCACCCATGGTCGCACAACTTTGGTTGCGACTAAGCGAAAAATCAAAGCGTTCATCTAATACTTCATCTTCTGGCAAAGGTGAACTTTGCTTTAATACCAGCGTGTTAAATAACACACTACCGGCTAAATTGGCTTCTTCATTTTGTGCTCGCTCGTTTAATACCGGGCTAAACTCTTTTTCACGCCATTGCTCAGTGGTGGTTGCATCAAATAATAGTCGGCTCGGCGTTGAGGCTAACAACCGAGTGCCGTCGTACACCAGCTCTTTACTTAGCCCTCTATCTATTCCCTCAGGAGACGACAACTTCAACTGGCAAGGCGCATCATAACAACCATGGCAAACCACGCAGCGAGTATCTATTACAGGCTTTACATGTTGAAGAAATTCGGCGCCATCACCACTATTAGCGTCAACAATACGCGCTTGTGTTTTTTCGGGACCAAACAGTTCGTTATAATGAGCATTTCCGAGGTAGGCACAGCCACTTAAAATAATTAGTACAAATGTACTTATAATGATCTTTTTCATTACTCTGCCTCATCGCCCAAATCGAACGTGGGCATCATATCAACTTGAGGTGATACGAATGTCAGCTCACCAACTGTAGTCACTACAGCGCTTAATAGAGGGCCTTGAGTGAGCGTTAGTTGAGCGTCATGTTCACTTTGCACTACACTTGAAAAGCTTGAATTGATGACATTCAATTCATAGTCCGTAATGCTTATGCCAATACTACTGTCAGCACTGGGGTTTTGACATAGCTGAGTCAGTAGCTCATCACTTAAAATAACTGAAATTTCCACGTCAGGCTGCGCTAAGTCACGCGTACTTAGTGTCTCATCTAGAATAAATAAAGGGAGGGTTAAATTGCTATCTTGTTCAAGTTCCATTGGACTCTCTTGCTGACTGGCGGTGTAATTACCGCCATTATAGCAAAAAAGCACATAATTACTGCGACTAAATAACCATACTAAAGCCTAAAATTAATCCTAAGCATTACCAATTACTAAGCTTTAATATCATCCATTGCCGATTCAATAATAGAAAAAACAGCCCCTTGAGGATCGCAAATAACACTAAAACGCCCTACATCAGGGATATCTGTAGCAGGTACGCACACTTGCCCTCCAAGGATCGCCGCTTTTTTTACATAGCTATCGCAGTTATCCACGGCAAAGTAAATCATCCAATGGGGAGGCACGTCTTCTGGCCACTCATTATTCATTTGTAGCATGCCCGCTACAGGCTTACCTGCAACTAAGAACAAGGTGTAATCCATACCTTCCATAGGCTTTATTTCACTTTGCCAACCTAGTAATTCGCAATAAAAGTGACGGCTCGCTTCGCTATCACGCGTTGCCATTTCGTGCCAATAAGGCGTGCCGAGCTCACAAGGACGCTGACATCCTATATGCTCTTTACCTTGCCATAACGCCACGGTGGCCCCGGTTGGGTCTTTAAGCATTAACATGCGCCCTGCATTCATAACATTGTGAGGCCCTGCTATAATTTGCGCGCCTAGCTTTTGCGCCTTAATTGCACATGTATCAACATCATCTACTGCAATATAGGTAAGCCAGTAGCTAGGTGTGGAATCGTCCACTTGCTCTTTAGGCATTTGGTACATGGCAGCAATATCGTCACCTTGCTTTTGAAGCATTGTGTAATATTCATCTTCGCCAATTGGCTGGTCGTCATTCCCCCATTCAAACAACGAGGTATAAAAAGCTTTTCCATCTTTCCAATTATGAGTACACAGTTCAGCCCAGCAAAATATACCTTGCGGATAATTATTTTTATTATTCATCGCCCATTTCCTGTTGTAAATTTAAGCTATTTTTAGCTTAGGCTAATAGTCTATAAGAGTCGATAGCTATTCAATGAATAGACATGTCTTTACTGAGTTTTAGCGTATAGTCATATTCCCTCCTGTGAAAAAAAGCGCTCAAATATTAAACTATAGATATTCAGAGGTTCTTAAACCGCTGGCTTCTACTCGGGGTTGATACTAACTCAGGCTACTTAGCTTACATTAGCACCGAGCAGCTAAAAGCTGATAGCTAATCACTTTTCTTCAGGCATTAAAAAACCCGAGACTATGCTCGGGTTTTTTTAGTATTAATTAGCTAGGCTAACTATTACTCTACGATAGTTGCTACAACACCAGCACCTACAGTACGGCCACCTTCACGGATAGCGAAACGAAGACCTTCGTCCATCGCGATTGGCGCGATTAGAGTTACTGTCATCTTAACGTTATCACCAGGCATTACCATTTCTACGCCTTCTGGTAACTGTACGTCACCTGTTACGTCAGTTGTACGGAAGTAGAACTGTGGACGGTAACCTTTGAAGAATGGAGTATGACGACCACCTTCATCTTTAGAAAGTACGTATACTTCTGAAGTGAATGTTGTGTGTGGGTTGATTGAACCAGGCTTAGCTAGTACTTGACCACGTTCAACGTCTTCACGCTTAGTACCACGTAGAAGTGCACCAATGTTCTCACCAGCACGACCTTCGTCAAGAAGCTTACGGAACATCTCAACACCAGTACAAGTAGACTTAGTAGTCTCTTTGATACCAACGATTTCAACTTCGTCATTCACGTTGATGATACCAGCTTCAACACGGCCAGTTACAACAGTACCACGACCTTGGATTGAGAAAACGTCTTCGATAGGCATGATGAATGGCTTATCGATGTCACGCTCTGGCTCTGGAATGTAAGAATCTAGTGCTTCTGCAAGCTCTACGATTTTAGCTTCCCATTGCTCTTCGCCTTCAAGTGCTTTAAGTGCAGAACCTTGAATTAGTGGTAAGTCATCACCTGGGAAGTCGTATTCAGAAAGAAGTTCACGAACTTCCATTTCTACTAGCTCAAGTAGCTCTTCATCATCAACCATGTCACATTTGTTCATGAACACAACGATGTAAGGAACGCCAACTTGGCGAGAAAGTAGGATGTGCTCACGAGTTTGTGGCATAGGGCCATCAGTCGCAGCAACTACTAAGATAGCGCCGTCCATTTGAGCAGCACCAGTGATCATGTTTTTAACATAATCGGCGTGACCAGGACAATCTACGTGTGCGTAGTGACGAGTAGGTGTATCGTACTCAACGTGTGAAGTTGAGATTGTGATACCACGCTCGCGCTCTTCTGGAGCGTTATCGATTGATGCGAAATCTTTAGCAACACCGCCGTATACTTTTGCAAGTACGTTAGTGATTGCTGCAGTTAGTGTAGTTTTACCGTGGTCAACGTGGCCGATTGTACCAACGTTTACGTGCGGTTTTACGCGTTCAAACTTTTCTTTTGCCATCTTAAAAAATTCCTAATAAAGAAATTAAAGCCTGACTCAGTATTGAGCCAGACAAGCTAAAATCATATAACAGCGCGAGCTGAAATTATTGTATCTGCAACCTGCTTAGAGGCTTCAGCGTACTTCAAAAACTCCATAGAGTATGAGGCACGGCCCTGTGTTGCAGATCGTAAAGCAGTCGCATAACCGAACATTTCAGATAGTGGTACCACAGCATTAATTTGCTTAAGGCCACCAAGTGCATCTTCCATGCCTTCGATCATGCCGCGACGACGGTTTAGGTCGCCAACTACATCACCCATGTTTGCTTCAGGAGTGAGTACTTCAACCTTCATTACTGGTTCTAAAAGTGCAGGGTTTGCATCTAGCGCACCTTGTCTCATAGCCAGTGAACCTGCTATTTTAAATGCCATTTCATTCGAATCCACATCATGGAATGAACCATCATATAAAGTCGCTTTAACACCAAGTAATGGGTAGCCTGCCAGTACACCTTGAGCCATTTGCTCTTGGATACCTTTGTCTACCGCAGGGATGTATTCTTTCGGCACTGAGCCACCTACGGTTTCGTTTACGAACTCGTAAATTGGGGCTTCATCATCCGAAATATCCATCGGTTCAAGTTTAAGCCAGACGTGACCATATTGACCACGACCACCTGATTGACGTACAAACTTTCCTTCAACTTCAACAGTTGAACGAATAGCTTCTCGGTATGCAACCTGCGGCTTACCAACGTTACATTCAACACTGAATTCACGTTTCATACGGTCGACAATGATATCAAGGTGAAGTTCACCCATGCCAGAGATAATAGTCTGGCCTGATTCTTCGTCAGTTTGTACGCGGAAAGATGGATCTTCTGCAGCTAGTTTTCCTAGCGCGATACCCATTTTATCCTGGTCAGCGATTGTGCGAGGCTCAACCGCAACAGAGATAACTGGTTCTGGGAACTCCATACGCTCAAGCGTAATAATAGAGTTCGGATCACACAGTGTTTCACCTGTTGTTACGTCTTTGAGACCAATAGCCGCCGCGATATCGCCTGCGTGGACTTCTTTGATCTCTTCACGTGAGTTTGAATGCATCTGAACGATACGACCAAGACGCTCACGCTTACTTTTTACTGGGTTATATACCGCGTCACCCTGTTTAACAGTACCAGAGTAAACACGGAAAAAGGTTAAAGTGCCAACAAACGGGTCTGTTGCAATCTTGAATGCAAGAGCAGCAAACGGCGCTTTATCATCAGCAGGACGCTCTTCCTCAGTACCATTTTCTAAGATACCTTGGATTTGTTTCACTTGTGTTGGTGATGGCATATATTCAACAACGCAATCAAGCACAGCTTGAACACCTTTGTTTTTAAATGCACTACCACACGTCATGGGAACAATTTCGTTCGCTAATGTGCGTTGACGCAAAGCATTTTTAATTTCTGCTTCGCTTAACTCTTCACCTTCTAAGTATTTATCCATTAGTTCTTCAGTAGCTTCAGCAGCGCTTTCAACTAAGTGAGAGCGCCACTCTTCGGCTAATTCCTGAAGTTCTGCCGGTATTGCCTCATAAGAGAAAGTCATACCCTGGTCTTTATCATTCCAGTTAATGGCTTTCATTTTAATAAGGTCAATAACACCTTTAAAGTCGTCTTCAGCGCCAATAGGCAGCTGGACTGGAACAGGCGTTGCTCCAAGACGAGATTTCACCTGGCTTACAACCGTTAAGAAGTCAGCGCCCGTGCGATCCATTTTATTTACGAAGATCATTCTCGGAACTTCGTACTTGTTCGCTTGACGCCAAACTGTCTCAGTTTGCGGCTGTACACCCGATGAAGCACAAAGAACAACTACCGCACCATCTAGTACACGTAAAGAACGCTCTACTTCGATAGTGAAATCTACGTGCCCTGGGGTATCAATAATATTGATGCGATGGTCGTCAAATTGAGCGTCCATCCCTTTCCAGAAACACGTTGTTGCAGCAGAAGTGATTGTGATACCACGCTCTTGTTCCTGCTCCATCCAATCCATAGTTGCAGCGCCATCATGCACTTCACCGATCTTATGAGAAAGACCTGTGTAGAACAGAACACGTTCTGTTGTGGTGGTTTTGCCTGCATCTACGTGAGCACAAATACCGATATTGCGGTAACGCTCAAGTGGAGTTGTACGTGCCATAAAATCCTCTTAAAGGTTAAGGACAGATTACCAACGGTAATGAGCGAATGCTTTATTCGCTTCAGCCATACGGTGAACGTCTTCACGTTTCTTAACCGCAGTGCCTTTGTTATCAGCAGCGTCAACGATTTCTTGAGCTAAACGTAAGCCCATAGATTTTTCGCCACGCTTACGTGCAGCGTCTACTAACCAACGCATACCTAATGCGTTGCGACGTACTGGACGTACTTCAACTGGTACTTGATAAGTTGAACCACCAACACGGCGAGATTTAACCTCTACCTGTGGACGGATGTTATCAAGTGCAGTTTCAAAGATTTCTAGGTGCGACTTGCCTGATTTCTCAGCAGCCACGTCTAGCGCACCATAAACGATTTTTTCAGCAGTAGATTTCTTGCCGTCTAACATTACGATGTTAACGAATTTTGCAAGAAGTTCCGATCCGAACTTAGGATCTGGAAGAATTTTACGTTGACCTATTACGCGTCTTCTAGGCATTTTGTATCTCCGGTTTATTCAGGTTTGTCCTTTTGGAACAATAACCCAAAACAATAATTAATAATATTTAGTGCTTGGCCTTACTAACGGAATACAATTAGCCTTTAGGGCGTTTTGCACCGTATTTAGAACGAGCTTGACGACGGTCGCTTACGCCTGCACAGTCAAGTGCACCACGTACAGTGTGGAAACGCACACCTGGTAAATCTTTAACACGACCACCACGGATTAGGATTACACTGTGCTCTTGAAGGTTATGACCTTCACCACCGATGTATGAAGTTACTTCGAAACCGTTAGTTAAACGTACACGAGCTACTTTACGTAACGCCGAGTTTGGTTTCTTAGGTGTAGTTGTATATACGCGAGTACATACACCACGCTTTTGCGGACACGCTTTAAGCGCAGCTGAGTTACTTTTAGTAACCTTGCTACGACGTGGCTTACGCACTAGCTGGTTAATAGTTGCCATTTAAATAGCTCCTGAAATTAAAATTACTACTGAAAAAAATAAAAAATCCGCCCTTGTTTTACGAGCATGTATTAAACGTGCAAGTAAATGGGTGGCGGAATTTTAATGAGCAAAGATTGACCTGTCAACCTAAACCGCTCGCAAGGCAGTAGATAACTACCTTGCTAAACTCTAATCCATTGATTAGATTCGGTTTATTGATTTCCAGATAAATCCGCGTTTAAGGCATCAGTCAGTGCTTGAGTCGCCTCTTCTGCACTTACCGTTTGCTCTTCAACAACGTCTTTTTGCTTACGACGAGCCATACGATCTTGATGATACGCAAAACCGGTACCGGCTGGGATCAATCGACCCACAATTACGTTTTCTTTCAGACCGCGTAACTCATCGCTCTTACCATTTACAGCGGCTTCTGTTAGGACACGAGTTGTCTCCTGGAACGAGGCTGCTGAGATGAAAGATTCTGTCGCTAGTGATGCTTTAGTGATACCCATTAGCTGGATTTCAAACTTAGCTGGGATCTTACCTTGAGCTTCAAGGTCGCGGTTTGCGATATTAACGCGTGCCACTTCAATTTGCTCACCGGCTAAGAACTCAGTATCACCACCGTCTAGAATGATACATTTACGTAGCATTTGACGAATAATAGTTTCAATGTGCTTATCATTGATCTTAACGCCCTGCAAACGGTAAACCTCTTGCACTTCGTTAACAATGTAGTTAGCAACATGAGTCACACCACGTAGGCGTAAGATGTCATGCGGTGATTCTGGACCATCGGCGATAACTTCACCTTTAGACACTTGCTCACCTTCAAACACGTTAAGTTGACGCCACTTAGGGATCATTTCTTCGTAATGATCGCCTTCAGCTGGAGTAATAACTAAACGTTTCTTACCTTTAGTCTCTTTACCGAAGCTAATCGTACCGGTGATTTCAGCTAAGATAGCTGGATCTTTCGGCTTACGCGCTTCAAATAAGTCGGCTACGCGTGGTAGACCACCCGTGATATCACGAGTTTTCGAACCTTCTTGCGGAATACGTGCTAGTACGTCACCAGGGTTTGCAGTCGCGCCGTCTGTTACTTCAATCGTAGTGAATGAAGGAAGACGTGTTTCTTGCAAGCCACGCTCATCACTTTCAATGATAAGTTTCGGCTCTTTCGCATTCGCTTTAGCAAGATCTTTAACAACTACACGAGTTAAACCCGTTAGTTCGTCAGTCTGTGCTTCAGTATTTGAATCATCGATATCGCTGAACGATACTTTTGATTTATGCTCAAGAACGATTGGGTGACTATGCGGGTCCCAAGTAGCAACAATGTCGTTACCTTGAACTTCTGCATTGTCTTGCACTGTTAATACCGCACCGTAAGGTACTTTATAACGCTCTTTCTCACGACCATAGCTATCAATGATAGTGATTTCTGTAGAACGTGAGGTAATAACAATCTTACCGTCTGTATTTAATACATACTTAGCGTTGTGAAGTTTTAATGTACCGTTAGTTTTAACTTGTACATTATTCTCAGCAGACGCTCTTGATGCCGCACCACCGATGTGGAATGTACGCATCGTAAGCTGTGTACCCGGCTCACCGATTGATTGTGCCGCGATAACACCTACTGATTCACCCGCGTTGATGATATGACCACGTGCTAGGTCACGACCATAACACTTAGCACAAACACCAAAGTCGTTATCACAGGTGATAACTGAACGTACACGAACTTCATCAACTGAGTGCTCTTCTAAAAGGTCACACAGTTTTTCGTCAAGCATGATGTTACGTTCTACAAGTACTGTATTAGTACCAGGGATAACAACAGGCTCAGCAACAACACGACCTAGTACACGTTCGCGAAGTGCTTCTACAACGTCACCACCTTCAATAAGCGGTTTCATTGTTAAGCCATCTTCTGTGCCACAATCGTCTTCATTGATTACCAAATCTTGTGCAACGTCTACTAGACGACGCGTTAGGTAACCGGAGTTCGCTGTTTTCAGTGCTGTATCGGCAAGACCTTTACGCGCACCGTGCGTTGAGATGAAGTACTGAAGTACGTTTAGACCTTCACGGAAGTTAGCCGTGATTGGCGTCTCGATGATTGAACCATCTGGACGTGCCATTAGACCACGCATACCTGCTAGCTGACGGATCTGAGCGGCACTACCACGAGCACCTGAGTCGGCCATCATAAACACTGAGTTAAATGACGGTTGCTCTTCTTCTTCACCTTGCGCATTCACTACGGTGTCTTTTGACAAGTTAGCCATCATTTCACGTGATAGATTTTCATTTACACGTGACCAAATATCGATAACTTTGTTGTACTTTTCACCAGCCGTTACAAGACCTGATTGGAATTGTTGGTTGATTTCAGTTACTTCAGCTTCTGCTGCTTCAATGATTGATGCTTTAACTGGTGGGATAACTAAGTCATCGATACCAATTGAAACACCTGACTTCATTGCGTAGTGGAAACCGGTGTACATAACTTGGTCAGCAAAAACTACTGTGTCTTTTAAACCAAGACGACGGTAACACTCATTTAGTAAGCTAGAAATTTGCTTTTTACCTAGAGCTTGGTTGATTGACTCAAACGGCATACCTTTAGGTAAAATAAGAGACAGAATTGCACGACCCACTGTAGTATCAATGATAGTAATTGTATCTTCTACAACACCATCTTCATTCGCTACTGATTGGCTAATACGTACTTTCACTTTTGCGTGAAGGTCGGCATTACCACTACGGTATGCTTTTTCTGCTTCTTTAGGATCTTTAAATACGGTGCCTTCGCCTTTGGCGTTAATGCGGTCACGCGTCATGTAATAAAGACCTAATACAACGTCCTGTGAAGGAACGATGATTGGCTCACCATTAGCAGGCGATAAGATGTTGTTTGTAGACATCATTAACGCACGAGCTTCTAGCTGCGCTTCAATTGTTAGCGGTACGTGTACCGCCATTTGGTCACCATCGAAGTCGGCGTTGTAAGCCGCACATACTAATGGATGCAAATGAATCGCTTTACCTTCGATAAGCACAGGTTCAAACGCTTGGATACCCAAACGGTGAAGTGTTGGTGCACGGTTAAGTAATACTGGATGCTCACGAATTACTTCGTCTAGTACATCCCATACTTCCGCTACTTCACGCTCAACCATCTTTTTAGCTGCTTTGATTGTCGTAGCCATGCCGCGACGTTCTAATTTGCCATAGATGAATGGTTTGAAAAGCTCTAATGCCATCTTCTTAGGAAGACCACACTGATGAAGCTTAAGTGTAGGACCAACCGTGATTACAGAACGGCCAGAGTAATCTACACGCTTACCAAGTAAGTTCTGACGGAAACGACCTTGCTTACCTTTGATCATATCAGCAAGCGATTTAAGTGGACGTTTGTTAGAACCTGTAATTGCACGACCACGACGACCGTTATCAAGTAGCGCATCAACCGCTTCTTGTAACATACGTTTTTCGTTGCGTACGATAATATCTGGTGCAGCTAAATCTAGTAGACGCTTAAGACGGTTATTACGGTTAATAACACGACGGTAAAGGTCATTTAGATCAGATGTCGCAAAGCGGCCACCGTCTAGCGGTACTAATGGACGTAAGTCAGGTGGCAATACTGGAAGTACTGTCATGATCATCCACTCAGGGTTATTACCTGATTGGTGGAACGATTCCATTAACTTAAGACGTTTAGTGATCTTTTTACGCTTAGTTTCAGAGTTAATTGTTGGTAACTCTTCACGCATCTCTGCAATTAATTGAGCAAGATCGAGTTCACGAAGCAAGTCTAATACTGCTTCAGCACCCATCTTCGCTTCAAACTCATCGCCGTGCTCTTCAAGTGCATCTAGGTATTCTTCTTCACCTAATAGCTGACCACGCTCAAGCGTTGTCATACCAGGCTCAGTTACTACGAATGATTCGAAGTAAAGAACACGTTCAATATCACGAAGCGTCATATCAAGCATTAAGCCGATACGTGACGGTAATGATTTTAAAAACCATATATGCGCAACTGGACTTGCCAGTTCTATATGACCCATACGGTCACGACGCACTTTAGTGAGTGTTACTTCAACGCCACACTTTTCACAGATCACACCACGGTGTTTAAGGCGTTTATATTTACCACATAAACACTCATAATCTTTCACTGGGCCGAAAATACGGGCACAGAATAAGCCATCGCGCTCAGGCTTGAAAGTACGGTAGTTAATAGTCTCAGGTTTCTTTACTTCACCGTATGACCATGAACGAACCATGTCTGGTGAAGCAAGACCAATGCGAATTGCATCGAATTCTTCGGTCTTATTTTGTTGCTTCAGAAACTTAAGTAAGTCTTTCACCTTAGCTCTCCTGTCGGAGTTAATCTTGAGGACGGATGTTCTCGTCCCTACATTCTATTCAGCCATAACAGATGCTGCAGCGTTAACTGCAGCATCTAATTGGCTTAATTTTCTTCCAACTCGATGTTGATACCCAGTGAGCGGATTTCTTTCAACAATACGTTGAACGATTCTGGCATACCTGGTTCCATTTTATGGTTACCATCAACGATGTTTTTATACATCTTAGTACGACCGTTCACGTCATCCGATTTCACTGTTAGCATTTCTTGTAGAGTGTAAGCAGCACCGTAAGCTTCAAGTGCCCATACTTCCATCTCACCAAAACGCTGGCCACCGAACTGTGCTTTACCACCCAGCGGCTGCTGAGTAACAAGGCTGTAAGAACCAGTAGAACGCGCGTGCATCTTATCATCAACCAAGTGGTTAAGTTTAAGCATGTACATGTAACCTACAGTTACTTGACGTTCAAACTGATCGCCAGTACGGCCATCATAAAGTGTAACCTGACCACTTCTAGGGTAGCCGCCTAGCTCTAGCATGTCTTTGATTTCGTCTTCTTTCGCGCCATCAAATGCAGGAGTAGCAATCGGTAAACCACCTTTCAAGTTTTCAGCTAAACGACGAATTTCGTCATCAGAGAAACTAGCGATATCCACAACCTGACGAGATTCACCGATCTCATAAGCTTGTTTGATGAATTCACGTAGCTCATGAAGCTCGCGTTGCTCTTTCATCATTTCTTCTAAGCGCTCACCAATACCGCGTGCAGCTAGACCCATATGCGTTTCAAGGATCTGACCGATGTTCATTCGCGATGGTACACCTAGTGGATTTAGTACGATATCTACCGTACGACCTTTGTCATCGTATGGCATATCTTCTACTGGTACGATAGTCGAGATAACACCTTTGTTACCGTGACGACCCGCCATTTTATCACCCGGTTGGATACGACGTTTAACAGCTAAGTATACTTTAACAATTTTAAGTACACCTGGTGCTAAGTCATCACCTTGAGTAATTTTACGACGTTTGTTTTCAAACTTCTTATCGTATTCAGCTTTAAGCTCATCGTACTGTGCAGCTAGTTGCTCAAGTTCAGCTTGCTTGTCTTCTTCAGCAAGGCTTTGAGTTAGTAACTTTTCAGCATTCAGTGACGTTAAGTTGTCTTCATCGAAGCCAGCTGCCACAAGTAACTTGCGAGCACGCTCTAAAACACCAGCTTCTAGAATACGGAACTCTTCGTTGAAGTCTTTCTTCGCTTCGCGAAGCTGCATGTCTTCAACTTCTAACGCACGCTTATCTTTTTCAACACCATCACGGGTGAAAACTTGTACGTCGATTACAGTACCAGTTACAGAGTTAGGTACACGTAAAGAGCTGTCTTTAACGTCAGACGCTTTTTCACCGAAGATAGCACGTAGTAGCTTCTCTTCTGGTGTTAATTGCGTTTCGCCTTTCGGAGTCACTTTACCTACTAGGATATCGCCGCCTTTAACTTCAGCACCAATATATACAACGCCTGATTCATCAAGCTTGCCTAGTGCAGATTCACCCACGTTCGGGATATCTGCTGTGATCTCTTCTGAGCCTAATTTAGTATCACGGGCGATACACTGTAGTTCTTGAATGTGGATAGTCGTTAGACGATCTTCTTCAACTACGCGCTCTGATAGTAAGATTGAATCCTCGAAGTTGTAACCGTTCCATGGCATAAATGCCACGCGAAGGTTTTGACCAAGGGCTAAGTCACCTAAGTCAGTCGAAGGACCATCTGCTAACACATCGCCACGAGTAACCGGTTCACCAACCATACAAGTCGGCTTTTGGTTAATACATGTATTTTGGTTAGAACGTGTGTACTTGGTTAAGTTGTAGATGTCGATGCCCGCTTCACCAGGGATGCGCTCTTCTTCATGTACATTAACAACGATGCGACTTGCGTCGGCATACATTACTTCACCACCACGTTTAGCAACAATCGTTACACCAGAATCTTTTGCTAGTGTTAACTCAATACCTGTACCTACTAACGGTTTGTCCGCTTTCAATGTTGGTACTGCTTGACGTTGCATGTTTGAACCCATCAATGCACGGTTAGCATCATCGTGTTCTAGGAACGGGATAAGTGCTGCCGCTACAGAGATCACCTGTTGTGGTGATACATCCATATATTGCTGGTCCATGCGACCCATAAAGGTTGATTCACCTTTGTGACGACATGGAATAAGTTCATCTACAAACTCATTGGTTTCAGTTAAGTTTGAGTTCGCCTGTGCGATAACAAACTGACCTTCTTCAATGGCTGATAGGTAATCAACTTCATCAGTTACTACACCGTCTACCACTTTGCGGTAAGGTGTTTCTAAGAAACCGTAGTCATTGGTACGTGCATACGTAGACAATGAGTTAATTAGACCGATGTTTGGACCCTCAGGAGTCTCGATTGGACATACGCGACCGTAGTGAGTTACGTGAACGTCACGTACTTCAAAGCCAGCGCGCTCACGAGTTAGACCGCCCGGACCTAATGCAGAAATACGACGCTTATGCGTTACTTCTGATAGCGGGTTATTTTGGTCCATAAACTGTGATAACTGAGACGAGCCGAAGAACTCTTTAACCGCTGCCGAAATAGGCTTAGCGTTAATAAGATCTTGTGGCATTACCGCATCAAGGTCACCTAAGCTTAAACGCTCACGTACAGCACGTTCTACACGTACTAAACCTACACGGAATTGATTCTCAGCCATTTCGCCAACACTACGTATACGACGGTTGCCTAAGTGGTCTATATCATCAACATCGCCAACACCGTTACGAATAGCAATCAATACCTTCATAACCGCTACGATGTCTTCTTTGCTTAATGTGCCAGGGCCTGTGTCTGAATCGTAACCTACACGGCTATTGAACTTCATACGACCTACTGTTGATAAGTCATAGCGTTCTTCTGAGAAGAATAAGTTCTCAAATAAGGCTTCAGCCGCGTCTTTCGTCGGTGGCTCGCCTGGGCGCATCATGCGATAAATTTCTACTAGTGCTTCTAAACGGTTGCTTGACGAGTCAATATTCAACGTATTTGACATGTAAGCGCCGCTGTCCACTTCATTGATGTATAGTGTATCAATGGTCGTGTGACCGGCTTTAACCAATTCAGCCATCATTTCAAGCGTTAGCTCGTCATTTGCAGTAGCAATGATTTCACCTGTTGACTCATCAACATAGTTCTTCGCTAATACACGGCCAATGATGTACTCATGTGGTACTTCTAATTGCTTAATGCCTTTTTTCTCGATGCTCTTGATGTGGCGAGCCGTAACACGACGACCGCTTTCAACAAGGACTTCACCGTCTTCGCTCTTGATATCAAAAGCGGCAGTTTCACCACGTAAACGTGAAGGTACAAGTTCCATAAGAACTTTACCGTCAGCGATTTCAAACGCAGTAGTATCGAAGAAGATATCTAGGATTTCTTCACTCGTGTACTCAAGTGCACGTAGGATGATAGACGCCGGTAATTTACGACGACGGTCAATACGTACATATAAGTTATCTTTTGCATCAAATTCGAAGTCTAACCATGAACCACGGTAAGGAATTACACGTGCGTTATAAAGCACTTTACCTGACGAGTGAGTTTTACCGCGGTCGTTATCAAAGAATACACCAGGGCTACGGTGTAGCTGAGAAACGATAACACGCTCTGTACCATTGATTACAAAAGTACCGGTATCGGTCATGAGCGGAATTTCGCCCATGTAAACTTCTTGCTCTTTAATGTCTTTAACTGTGCCTGGAGCTTCTTTGTCCATTACTACAAGACGCAGTTTCACGCGAAGTGGAGCAGAATAAGTCACACCGCGAATTTGACATTCTTTTACATCGAATACTGGCTCACCAATACGATAACTTACGTATTGAAGCTCAGAATTTCCCGAGTAGCTTTTAATTGGGAACACAGAACGGAAGGCAGCTTCCAAACCATGATCGCCATCAGCGTCCGGGACTAAGAATTTTTTAAACGATTCTAACTGCGTCGACAGTAAGAAAGGTATATCCAAAACTTGTGGACGTTTACCAAAATCCTTACGGATACGTTTCTTTTCAGAATAAGAGTAAGCCATGGGGTTCCTCAGCTTGCTGATCTTTGACCCGACCTGTTCTTGTAAGAACAGACTTAACTGGCATCTATGCCAAGATGTACAACATTAACTGTTGTTCCAACTTAATCCCACTTCAACACTAGCAAACTATAAAGCGTTGAAATTAAAGAATAAATCAGATTTTATTTGCGATATAAGAATAGTCGCTCTATAGCGCAAAAAGGCCGGTGATTAAATAATCACCAGCCCTTGCCTGATTTCTCAGGCAGCGAACCTAGCAAAAGCTAGATTACTTAACCTCAACTTCAGCACCAGCTTCTGTAAGGTCTTTAGCAAGAGCTTCAGCTTCTTCCTTAGAGATACCTTCTTTAACTGGAGTTGGAGCAGCTTCAACTAGAGCTTTAGCTTCTTTTAAGCCAAGACCAGTTGCGCCACGTACAGCTTTGATTGCCGCAACTTTATTAGCGCCAGCGCCAGTAAGGATTACGTCAAATTCTGTTTTCTCTTCAGCAGCTTCAGCAGCAGGACCTGCTACCATAGCAGCTGCAGCAGTTACGCCGAATTTTTCTTCCATTGCTTCAACTAGAGCAACAACGTCCATTACTGACATTTCAGCAATTGCGTCAAGGATTTGGTCTTTAGTTACAGACATTACAAATTTCCTAATAATTAACGGACTCTAAGGTCCAAATAAATTTACACCGAAAGGGATTAAACAGCTTAAAATTAAGCAGCTTGCTCTTCTTTCTGTACACGTACTGCTTCAATTGTTTTACACAATTTACCAGCAGACGCTTCTTTCATAGCGCTCATTAAGCGTGCAACAGCTTCGTCGTATGTAGGTAGAGTTGCAAGCATAGCTGCATCTACTACATTACCTTCAAAAGCGGCCGTTTTAAGCTCAAATTTCTCATTCTTTTTCGCGAAGTCTGAAAAGATACGCGCAGCAGCACCTGGGTGCTCTGATGAGAAAGCGATTAAGCTTGGACCAACAAATGAATCAGATAGGCATTCAAAGTCTGTTCCTTCAAGAGCACGTTTAGCTAGAGTGTTACGGACAACTTTCATCCAAACACCCGCTTCGCGAGCTTCTTTACGAAGGGCAGTGATTGCACCAACTGTTACACCACGAGAATCTGCAACTACTGCAGATAGAGCACCAGTGGCTGCTTCGTTGACTTCAGCAACAATTGCCTTTTTGCCTTGAAGATTTAAAGCCATGGGTGTTACTCCTGGTTTAATGGGTTACCGTACATCGGCTTCCCTGTTTTACTCTTCCCCATCAATAAAGATGGAGATGCTTTTTACGGCGAGAGCCAGAAGATTAGGAAAAATCTATCTGGGGATTCACACCGTCTACGTAGGTAATATTAAGGCCGAAGCCGCCTACGGTCTTGGACGGAAGCCCAATTTATCGCGTTGCCCGAAGGCGCTTCGAAATTATGGACTTCAACCCGAATTCTTTACTTTGCGATTAACTAAATTAATCAGCAAAATGGCGCAAAATTATAGTACAAATTTCACGCCATGTAAACACTCAATTAAGCAACAACTGTGCTTAAAGTGCCTTGGTCAACAGAAACACCTGCGCCCATTGTTGTAGAGATAGTTACTTTCTTCAAGTAAACACCTTTAGCTTGAGAAGGTTTAGCCTTCTTAAGCGCAACAATTAGAGCTTCAAGGTTTTGTTGTAACTGCTCAGCAGTGAAATCAACCTTACCAATAGTAGTATGGATGATACCATTTTTGTCATTGCGGTAACGCACTTGACCTGCTTTCGCATTTTTAACTGCTTCTGCAACGTTAGGTGTTACAGTACCAGTTTTAGGGTTTGGCATTAGACCACGTGGGCCTAAGATTTGACCTAGTTGACCAACAACACGCATAGCGTCTGGTGATGCAACAACAACGTCAAAATTCATCTCGCCTTTCTTAACTAGGTCAGCAAGATCTTCCATGCCTACTAATTCAGCACCGGCTTCTTTTGCAGCTTCTGCATTAGCGCCTTGAGTGAATACAGCAACACGAACGTCACGACCAGTACCGTTAGGTAGTACAGTAGCACCACGAACGTTTTGATCAGATTTACGAGCATCGATACCAAGGTTAACAGCAACGTCAACACTTTCTACGAATTTAGCTGTCGCTAATTCTTTTAAAAGAGCAACTGCTTCGTTAATTTCGTAATCTTTAGTTACTTCCACTTTTTCGCGGATAGTACGCATACGTTTAGTTAATTTAGCCATTATCTTAGTCCTCTACGTTCAAGCCCATCGCACGCGCAGAACCTGCGATAGTGCGAACCGCAGCTTCTAAATCAGAAGCTGTAAGGTCTGGTTTCTTTGTCTCAACGATTTCTTCAAGTTGAGCACGAGTTACTGTGCCTACTTTTTCAGTGTTAGGACGGCCTGAACCAGATTTGATACCTGCAGCTTTCTTAAGTAAGTAAGCAGCCGGTGGCGTTTTCATGTCAAACGTAAATGAACGGTCGCCGTAAACAGAGATCACTACAGGAACTGGAGCGCCTTTTTCGATAGATTCTGTACGTGCGTTGAACGCTTTACAGAATTCCATGATGTTTACACCGTGTTGACCTAGTGCTGGACCTACTGGAGGACTAGGGTTAGCCATACCAGCAGCAACTTGTAGCTTGATTAGAGCTTCAACTTTCTTAGCCATTATAAATACCTCATTAGGTGGGTCTTAGCCTTGTGCGCGCGAGGACGCGTACTCTAGCGGCTTCCCAGTTTAAAAATTGGTTTCTCACTTTCTGTAATCAGTTAAACAACCGTTTTCCCTGAATACAAAAAGGCCGCTGATTATAAGTTAATCAGCGGCCTTTTTCAAGCTTCGTGCCAAAAATTAAGGAATTTTTAACACAACGCTTTAAATCAATTACTTATCTTGTTCAACTTGACCAAATTCAAGTTCAACTGGCGTAGAACGACCAAAAATAAGTACAGACACTTTAACGCGGCTCTTTTCGTAGTCAACTTCTTCAACCACACCACTAAAGTCTGCAAATGGACCATCAGTAACACGAACCACTTCACCCGGCTCAAATAATGTTGCTGGTTTAGGCGCTTCTGCGTTCTCTTGTAGACGGTTAAGAATACGATCAGCTTCTTTGGTGCTAATAGGTGCTGGACGGTCTGATGTGCCACCAATAAAGCCCATAACACGTTCAGTGCTATTTACTAAGTGCCAGCTGGCATCATTCATATCCATTTGTACTAGTACGTAACCTGGGAAGAATTTACGCTCAGATTTACGCTTTTGACCAGCACGCATCTCTACTACTTCTTCAGTAGGAACTAATACTTCACCAAAGCTGTCTTCTAGACCTTTGATTTTAATATGCTCTAATAATGTTTGAGCAACACGCTTCTCATAACCTGAGAAAGCCTGTACTACGTACCAACGTAGTTTCTTTTCGTTATTCTCATCCGACATGGGATCAGATCTCCAATCCAGTTAAAAAGCCTACAGCGCGGAATAATATGCCATCTAATCCCCAAAGAATTAATGCCATAATCACTGTTGCAACCATTACGATTAATGTCGTGTGCGTTGTTTCTTGACGCGTTGGCCAAACTACTTTACGAACTTCAATACGTGCTTCTTTTGCAAAAGCTAGGAAGGTACGTCCTTTTTCAGTTACTGCTGCGATGCCTAAACCAGCTGCAACGGCAACAACAACACCAATAGCACGCAATAATACAGACTGATCTGCATACATATAATTACCAACTACTGCGCCTGCAAGTAGCGCAATTGCCACAAGCCACTTTACCGCATCCATCCCACTTGATGGTGTTTCCACATTCGTGCTCATAATATTATTACCTTAACTACAGACACAACAACCCTGCACTTCGACAGGGTTAATCCATTAAAATCTAAACTTAAAAACAAGCTTACTTAAACCGATTTTTAGTTCTAGACTTTACTCACTTTGTAAAAAGTTGGCAGGGGCGGAGAGATTCGAACTCCCAACCGTCGGTTTTGGAGACCGCTGTTCTACCAATTGGAACTACGCCCCTGCAAAGTGGATGCCTATTATACTTACGCAATTCATTAACACAAGAGTAAAAAGATACCCATAACTTAAAATCTCACTGGCGGCTGTAAAAAATCAAACTTAACATTATTCAAAAAGCAGTTTATGATTGTTTCAATTTTAGGAATACTGCCTGCACAAGGAAGCCCGTGCCTTTACTTCAAACCCTATTCAAAACCCTCATTTTGAGTATTTTTTGCTTGTTTCATAGCATGCTTATTGCCCGCCCTATTCACTTAGATACATTTTCGAGTGAACAAGGATTATCGCAAAATTCCATTACATGCAGCATCACTGATGAACAAGGATTTCATTGGTTTGCAACACAAGGCGGTCTTAATCGCTTTGATGGTTATGAGTTTAAACGCTTCAAGTCTCACCCTACTGAGGCTAGTATTTCAGGAAATTGGGTCACCGATTGTCTTACTGGCGGCCCTCATGCTATCTGGTTTTCTACAGCCAGTAATGGTTTAAACTTACTTGATACTCAAACCGGTCAATTTAAGGTTTTTAATACGCAAACTGAGTTGGCGATTACTGATAACCGTATATGGTCACTGGCGTCAGATAACCTAAATAATATTTGGTTAGGCCATGAACATGGAAAGTTAACACGATTAAATATAGTCAATAATGAAGTTGAGTCATTTAGCTATAATAGCCCCGAGCAAGCAAATACCGTAATACAAGATATCGTAATAGATGCTCAACAGAATATCTGGTTAGCGACCAACGAGGGATTAATTAAATTTAACCCAGAGCTAAAAACGTTTAAACACATAGCAAAGAGCCATAAGAATTTATGGCGGTTACACTTAAATACACAAGGGCAGCTATTACTAGCAAGCAAACAAGGCCTTAGCCTATTTATTCCAACAACAGAGGCTTTTGCGGAGTTTGCTCAATTTACAGATGTATGGATCACCGATATATTAATTGACGACACCGATACCTTGTGGCTTACAAGTTATGGAAAAGGTTTATTTTACAAAACAGAGCAAAGTACATCTAAAAATAACTTTGAGCACATACCGCACAATAAACAGCAACTAAATGGGCTTGCTAATGATTACCTTTTGTCACTTTATCAAGATCAGTTCGGTATCATTTGGATTGGTACTGATGGCTATGGCTTGCAACGTTATGATAAAAAGCAAAATCAATTTTCGCATCAACAGCATTTGAGCGATGATGAGACTACCATTAGTCATAATTTTGTTCGCGCTCTACTTAAAGATTCACAAGGTCAGTTATGGGTTGGTACGCGTGATGGCTTAAACAAACAAACCGACACTGGCTTTAAGCGCTATAAAGTTAACTCAAAATTGCAAAGCGGCCTTACTAATAATAATGTATTTAGCCTGCATGAAGATAACCAACAGCGACTTTGGATTGGTACCTATGGCGGTGGGTTACTGCAATACAATCCAGCTGAAGATAATTTTATTGCCTATACAACGCAAAGTCATCAACTTAGCAGCGATCGTGTTTATGCGATAACGAGCGATCCTAAAGGTAATTTATGGCTAGGTAGCAACCAAGGTTTAACACGCTTTAATCCCGACACCTTAGAGGTTCAACATTACAAGCACGACGACTCAGTAAATAGCCTTGCTAACAATACCGTATTTACCGTGCTCTATGATCACAATGCGAACGGATTATGGGTCGGGACGCGTGCAGGTTTAGACTATCTAAGTATGGCGGATGAATCATTTACTCATTACCCCTCGGATCAGACATCGCAAACTGGTTTAAGCCATAATATGGTCACCTCTTTGCACTTGCAAAATAACGATACCCTATGGGTGGGTACCTTTGGTGGTTTAAACCGCCTTGATAAAAAAACACAAAAAATCTCTTACATTACTGAACATGATGGATTACTAAACGATAATATTTTTGCTATTAAAGATGATAGTAAAGGCCACTTATGGCTAAGCAGTAACCAAGGGCTCACTCGCTATAATCCCACGAATCAAGCTATGCAGCATTTTTTACCTCGTGACGGCGTGCAGCATAATTCGTTTATTTTAGGTGCCGCTTTTCAAGCAGCTGATGGCGAGCTATTTTTTGGCGGAATCAATGGCTTTAATCAGTTTAACCCTAGTAAACTGCTATTGAGTACTTCAGCCCCAACCCCAGTGTTAACTGAGCTATTAATTTATAACCAAGCAAGTTCAACAAAAAACTATCTAACAGATCAAAAACAGCCAGCAAAACTAATAAATCATACTAAAAAACTCTCTTTTCCAACTAGCCAAGGGGTCATTGGCTTTAAATATTCCGCCGTTAATAATGCCTCATCTGCTAATCAATACCAGTATGCTTACAAGCTAAGTGGTTTAGATAAGCAATTTATCTATACCGATGCAAGCCAACGACAAGTTAACTATTCACAGCTAAGTGCAGGTGACTATCAATTACAATTAAAAGTTAGCGATCAATACGGGCAATGGAGCAAAGTTCACACTATGCTAGAGCTGACAGTAACGCCTCCTTGGTGGCAAACGAAATTGGCGTATGCGGCTTATTTTATAATAGCTTTGATTATTACATGGTTAATTTTAGCGTCACGCTATCGAGCTAAAACCGCAGAGCAACTCATTCAACAAGAAAGAAAGCTTACTCAACTAAAGACCCAATTTTTAGATAATATTAGCCATGAACTTAAAACGCCACTGAGCTTAATTTTAGCGCCAGTAGAAAACTTACAACAGCAACAACTCGGTACTCAAGCGCAACATCAAGTTTCTATAATTAAACGCAACGGGCACCGTCTGCTTAATTTAATCAATGAGCTATTACAGCTCAGTCAGCGCCCAAGTGCGACTATAGAGTATGTATCTGCTTATTCTATAAGCCCTTTTATAGCACAAATAGTAGACGACTTTACTATTTTGTTTACTCAAAAAAATATTAGTTTTTCCTTTAAAGACAATACGCAACGTCCTAGTTATATAAATTTAGAAACTAAGCATACTTTATCTATTATTGATAATTTATTGACCAATGCACTTAAATACACCCCATCAGATGGAACCGTTAACCTAACGCTTTCTAACACAAACAATAATGTTGTTATAACGGTATCTGATACTGGTATTGGTATCGAAGAACACCAGCAAGCGCTTATTTTTGAACGTTTTACTCGTGTTGCAACACACAACCAAACAGGCACTGGTATAGGTCTCGCGCTGGTTAAGCAGCTTGTAGAGCAATACGGTGGGCAAATTTCATTAGTTAGTAAAATCAACAAGGGAAGTTGCTTCACAGTCACTTTGCCATTATGTGAATCAGATAACTTATTAACGGATAAACAACTATCACCCTCTCAAACTATGCCGCTAAAAAACAACAAAAAACTACTCATTGTTGAAGATAACGAAGAAATGCGTGAGTTACTGGTTTCATTGTTTAGTGATGACTACACCTGTCTGAGCGCTAATAATGGAGAAGAAGGGCTTTTACTGTGCCAAACTCAAATGCCCGATTTGGTGCTCAGTGATGTGATGATGCCAACGATGGATGGATATCAACTTCTAAGCGCTATTCGCTCAGACATTTCGATAAACCATATTCCTGTTTTATTACTCTCTGCCAAAGCAGACAGCAATAGCCGTATAAAAGGGCTTGATTTACTGGCCGATGACTACCTGTGTAAACCCTTTGAAGCATCATTATTAAAGAGTCGGATTCATGGCTTATTAGGTATCCGTGATGCGTTAAATAAACACTTAGTTAAACAGTTATCAGCTCAAGTACATGCTGTGACCTTAGATGCGCAAATAGAGCAAAATAAAGATTACACATTTACAGAACGCTTAAAAACAATCTTGCGCGACAATTATCAAAATGAACTGTTTAGCGTCGAAGAGTTTGCCAGTGCAATGTGTTTGAGCCCTCGTGCACTGCAATTAAAAATGAAAGCACTTTTTGACATTACACCCAGTGATTACATTCGCAATACCCGCCTAGAATATGCAGCAAAATTATTAGCTGATAGCGACTTAACCATAGGTTTAGTTGCAGATAATACCGGCTTTAGTTCTCAAAGTTACTTTGCTCGTTGCTTTAAAGCCAAATATACAGTGACACCTAAACAATATAGAGAAGCACAAACATGCAAAAGTAATTAGCTTCGCATCTGTACTCAAAGCTTTCGCCTGAGTACTATTTTTAAGCTACTGATTTATTTAAATTAACCTTAATTAGCCATTGCTAAAAAATAACTACAAATGTAATTAAGTAGATAAATTAAGGAAAATTATATGCTCTCATCCATACAAAAAACGCTACTTGCCACAGCATTGATAACAAGCTTAAGCGCATGTCAAAGCACTTCAACCAACGTCACTTCAAATAAAAATTCACCTGACATTAATGAAGTAAGTAAACAAAAATACAATGGCCCTAAAGCACGTATCGCCGTGGCGCGTTTCACTGATAAATCAAATAACTCAAGGTGGTGGCGAAAAGAAATTGGTGAAGGTATGGCAGATCAACTTACCACCGCCCTTGTTGGCACTAATCGCTTTATTGTATTAGAACGCCAAGCACTAGACGCTGTGCTTTCGGAGCAAGATTTAGCAGTATCGGGCAGAGTGAGTGCACAATCGGGTGCAGCGTATGGCGAAATTGAAGGCGCTGAGATTGTAGTCGTTGCAGCGGTTACTGAGTTTGATGATGACAGTTCAGGTGCAAGTGTTGGTTCGGGCGGTTTTATTGGTGATGTGTTTAGCTCTGTTTCAGCTGGCTTTTCTGGATCGCATATGGCTATTGACCTAAGGTTAATTGATACGCGCACTTCACGTATTTTAGCTGCAACTAGTGTTGAAGGCGGTAGTAAAGATTTTAACTTTACCAGCGCAGCAACAAACTTTGGTGGCGCACTGGTTGGAGGGAGTCTTAGTGGTTGGTCAGATACACCAAAAGAAAAAGCACTACGTGAAGTAATAATTAAAGCCGTTGAGTTTTTAGAAACTAAAATCCCAGACACCTATTATCGCTATAACCAAAACAACACGCTTGCTGCAGGCTATACAGCACCACCACCGCCAAAGGTCGCTAGTAAAAAAGCAGCACCTGCTGCTGTCGCTGTCGATGTGCCGAATCATAGAATGCCACATTATGAAAAAATGGACTTAGCAATGTCTCGTATGAACTTGGTTTGCTTAGGCTATTTAAAAAACCAACCTGATTATGAAGAATTTGAGACTGAAGACGTAAAATACGACCGTCAAACTGTATTAGCACTACGCGAATATCAACAAGAAAAGAGCTTAAAAGTAACAGGCCTTGCCGATGAAACAACAAAGAAATCTTTAGATGACACAAAATGTTTAGCTAAAACTCAAAAATCAGGGCTTGAAAGCTTAGGCAGCATGTTTCAATTTAACTAAGCAACCAACACAATTCATTTAAATCAAAAAAAGCGGCTATCCCCTAGCCGCTTTTAATCTACTCGTAATAACTCACCGCGATAAAAATCACACAGTAACCATATTTGCTCAAATTGATGGGTATTTGGAAAAACTATTGTTTTTATTGCCGCTTCAAAGTCGCTCTTATGCCAAATAGTGCTAGCGTTACGAATTAGCAACCAGGTACGTTTTGAGTAATAACGCTTAGTCGCTTTTTGTTTAAGCAATCGTCCTAATGCTGATTGCAGTCGGTTTTCACTGGGCTGTTGTGCCATGTCAGCTAAATCACGTTGCATATGTATTGATAATGGCCGACCTAACACGGCCATTGCTTCGGTTTCGCTGGCATATAAATGCGCTACTTCTATATCGAGTTGCTCATTTTCTTGATAACAACTTACATCGGGTCTATTTGGTTTATTATGCCAAATGTGGCGCATATGAATACCGGTTTGCTGCTCATAGCAACGCAAAAACAACTTAGCTGCATCGTGCTCTAGCTGTTGTTTTTCGGCATCACTGCTGCGCTTCATGCAATACCTTATAAACGTCATTTAAAAGCGAGGAAGCGCCAAACCTAAATGTCTCTGGTGCTAAATATTCATGCCCCATAATCTCAGTTGTTAGCTGCAAATAAGCATTGGCATCACCTGTCGTTTTCACACCGCCTGCGGCCTTAAAACCAACTGGTTTTGATGACTTTTTGATGGCATTAAGCATAATTTCAGTTGCTTCAAGCGTGGCGTTAACCGCGACTTTACCGGTGCTGGTTTTTACAAAATCAGCTCCCCCTTGAATAGCAAGCTCGGTTGCTTGAGCAATAAGCGCAGGTGTTTTTAGCTCACCGCTTTCAATAATCACTTTAAGTTTAGCGCGACTACCACATGCTTTTTTACTTTCACTCACGTATTCCAGTACTGTATCGGCTTCGCCTTTTATAAGTGCTTTATAAGGAATGACTAAGTCAATTTCATCGGCCCCACGCTCTATGGCTATTAGTGTTTCATTAAGCACTTCATTAAGTGGCGCATCACCTGTAGGAAAGTTGGTTACTGTGGCCACTTTTACATGACTCAATAGCCGATTAGCGAGCGCTATTTTTGCATCATCTACAAATTCACTAAACACACAAACTGCAGCGGGTATGCCTAATTTAGAATCAATACTGTTTACTAATGCATTAATACTAGCTTGATTATCATCGGTGTTTAAACTGGTTAAATCCATTAAACTAACAACTAGCATGGCGTTTTGAGTATTATTTGTCATTTTATGCCCATGAAATTTTAAAAACCTTAAACTATATAAGCATCATAGCTTAATCTTGCTATAGCTCATAACCAAACACTATAAGCGCGTTTTTTATACCAAACAGCACCCTGACCCTTACTAAATAAGATTTAGACCTAAAAAACACAGTTTATATAACTTTTGAGTATATCAACTAAGATTTAATTATTTTTTACTTATCAATAGCCGCTATATTCTGCCTTTGTGTTAAACACTTTATTATCTTTTTAGGGGCGTTACTCAGTGCAATATTTACCTATCTTTACCAAACTCGACAACAAACCAGTATTGGTGGTTGGCGGTGGAGAAGTTGCCTTGCGAAAATGCCGCGCGTTCTTAAAAGCGCGTGCTGCAGTAACCTTAGTTGCCCCGTGGTTTTGTGATGAATTAAAAGAACATGCGCACAACAATGAAGTTACTTTAATAGATGCCTATTTTGAAGAGTCACATCTTGATGGCAAAATTTTGATTATTGCCGCCACCGACAATGATGAAGTTAATAATACAGTTTTTGAACTCGCCAATGCACGTAATGTTTTTGTGAACGTGGTGGATGATCAACCTAAATGTACGTTTATTTTTCCCTCTATTGTTGATCGCAACCCAATTACTATTGCGATTTCAAGTGCAGGTACCGCACCGGTATTAGCAAGACGTTTACGTGAAAAACTCGAAACACTTATTCCACAGCATATTGGCCCTCTCGCCAACTTAGTTGGTGGCTTTCGCCATAAAGTAAAACAGCGCTTTAAACACTTTGCCGATCGTCGCCAATTTTGGGAAGGCGTGTTTGATTCATCAGTAGTGAGTAAAGTCCAAACCGGTGATACCCATGGCGCTGAGCAACAACTAGAGCAAATGCTAGATGCCAAAGTAGAGCCTGAAGGTGAAGTATACGTAGTCGGTGCAGGCCCAGGCGACCCAGAGCTACTCACCCTAAAAGCATTGCAGCTAATGCAACAAGCCGACGTGGTGGTATATGATTACTTGGTTTCTGATGAAATCATGGAATTAGTGCGCCGCGATGCCGATTTAATTTGTGTGGGTAAGCGCTTAGGCGATCATAGCGTAGCCCAAGAAGACACTAATAAGATGCTAGTTGATTTAGCGCAACAAGGTAAAAAAGTATGTCGTATTAAAGGCGGCGACCCATTTATTTATGGTCGTGGTGGCGAAGAAGTACAAGTACTGGCAGCCAATAACGTAAATTACCAAATAGTGCCAGGTATAACGGCAGCCGCAGGCTGTAGTGCCTATGCAGGTATTCCTTTGACGCATCGCGATCATGCTCAAGCTATTCAATTTGTTACTGGTCACTGTAAAAAGGAAGGCCAAGAGCTTAATTGGCAGTCGCTTGCACAAAAAAACCAAACACTGGCTATTTATATGGGGGTGATTAAATCGCCGCATATTCAAGCCGAGCTATTAAAACATGGGCGAGAAGCAACAACACCAGTGGCAATTATTGAAAACGGCACACGTAAAAATCAACGCGTAGTTACCGGACAGTTAGACCAATTAGCACAGCTAATTGAACAATATGATATTATTTCACCGGCATTACTCATTATTGGTGAAGTGGCCTCACTACATGACCAATTACACTGGTTTGGTGAAAAAGCGCAGATCAGTAGCTTTGCTCAACCACTGACAGACGTAGCGTAATTTAACAGATTTTAATTTAATCATTTTAGTAGGACGACCAACAATGGCTTTAACTCACCTTCAGCAACTTGAAGCTGAAAGTATCAAAATCATGCGCGAAGTCGCCGCTGAGTTTGAGAACCCAGTTATGCTTTACTCAATCGGTAAAGACTCATCGGTACTTTTGCATTTAGCACGTAAAGCATTTTACCCTGCAAAAATTCCGTTTCCGTTATTACACGTAGACACCAACTGGAAGTTTCGTGAAATGATTGAGTTTCGCGACCGTTTAGCTAAAGAGTACGGCTTTGATTTAATCGTACACAAAAACCCTGAAGGCATCGAAATGGGTGTAGGCCCATTCACGCATGGTTCGGGTAAACATACCGATATCATGAAAACTCAAGGGCTAAAGCAAGCGCTGAATAAATACGGTTTTGATGCCGCATTTGGTGGCGCACGTCGTGATGAAGAGAAATCACGCGCCAAAGAGCGTGTTTACTCATTTCGTGATAAACACCATCGCTGGGATCCTAAAAACCAACGCCCTGAGCTTTGGAATACCTATAACAGCCAAGTGAACCCAGGTGAAAGCATTCGTGTATTCCCACTATCTAACTGGACTGAACTAGATATTTGGCAATACATTTATCAAGAAAACATCGAAATGGTGCCACTGTATCTTGCTAAAGAGCGCCCTGTGGTAGAGCGCGATGGCACGCTAATTATGGTTGATGACGATCGCATGCCGCTTAATGAAGGTGAAGTACCGCAAATGAAGTCGGTTCGCTTTAGAACATTAGGCTGTTACCCGCTGACTGGTGCAGTTGAATCTACAGCCAGCAATCTAACCGAAATTATTGAAGAAATGCTGCTTTCATCGTCATCTGAACGTGAAGGTCGAGTGATCGATCATGACTCAGCAGGCTCAATGGAGAAGAAAAAACGTGAGGGGTATTTCTAATGTCTAACCTAAATAACGATACATTTAACGAAGTAAAAGAAATTGGTATAGACGCTTACCTAGCACGTCAACAAGATAAAAGCTTATTGCGTATGCTGACTTGTGGCAGTGTGGATGACGGTAAATCAACCTTAATTGGCCGCCTACTGCACGATAGTCACCAAATTTATGAAGATCAGCTAGCCGCGCTTCATAAAGATAACGAAAAAGTGGGTAACGCCGGTGAAGATCTTGATTTAGCATTGTTAGTAGATGGCCTACAAGCTGAGCGTGAGCAAGGTATAACAATTGACGTAGCGTACCGTTATTTCTCAACCGCTAAGCGTAAATTTATTATTGCCGACACCCCAGGGCATGAGCAGTACACCCGAAACATGGTTACCGGTGCTTCAACCAGTGATGTTGCCATTATTTTAGTGGATGCGCGCTATGGCGTGCAGGTACAAACTAAGCGTCATAGTTTTATTTGTGACTCATTAGGTATTAAGCAGTTTGTGGTTGCGGTTAACAAAATGGATATTGTTGATTTTGATGAAACCGTTTATGAAAAAATTAAAGCCGATTATTTAAAATTTGCCAAGCAACTTAACGTATCAAACATTAAGTTTGTGCCTATGTCGGCACTTAAAGGCGATAACGTAGTAACCCGCTCTGCACATACTCCTTATTACACCGACAAGCCGTTGCTTGAGCTGTTAGAAGACTCACCAGCCGCTGAAATCGACACTGGTTTTGAAGCGCGTCTTCCGGTGCAATACGTGGTGCGCCCTAATCTAAACTTCCGTGGCTTTCAAGGCACGCTTACATCGGGTAAATTACGTGTAGGTGATGAGGTGAAGGTACTGCCTTCAGGTAAAAAATCACATATTAAAGAAATTGTTACTTTTGATGGCAACCTCGACACCGCCGAGGCAGGCCAAGCAATTACAGTGACACTTAATACTGAAATAGATATTAGCCGAGGGGACGTTATTGTACCTGCGAATTCGCAAGCGCAAGTAACTAACCAATTACAGGCTAAAATTGTGTGGATGCACGAGTCACCATTGGTGCTCGGTAAAAGTTACAACCTTAAACTTGGCAGCAAAAACACCTCGGCAATGGTCACAAAAATTGACCACACAATTGATGTAAACACGTTAGAGCATGGCAGTGCAGATTCATTGCAGTTAAACGAAATTGCAATTGTGACACTGGAGCTAACCGAGACTATTTTAGCCGATCAGTACCATCATAATCACGAAACCGGTTCGTTTATTCTTATTGACCGCTTATCAAACTTAACGGTTGCAGCAGGAATGATAGAACAGGTACTGCAAAGTGAAGAAAACGCAGGACAATTCAGCGACTTTGAAGTTGAATTTAACGCCCTCGTACGCAAGCACTTCCCGCATTGGCAAGCGCTTGATATTTCAAAGCTATAACGTTAATGAACGCCTGTTAGGAACATTTAAAGCATGGTAGAACAGCTCATTTTAACAGGCATTATGTTGCTTTTAGTCGGGTGCCTGTTTGGCACCCGTATTAATCCTGCATGGTTATTTGTTAGTGCCATAGGCACCAGCTACCTAACCGGGCTAATAGATTTAGAAAGCATGCTGGTTAATTACACTAACTCATCATTAATTACTTTAGTGTTATTAATTTTAGTGTCGATAGCGATAGAAAAAACCACGCTTATTCAACGCTTAGCCAAATCGTTATCCAGTGGTAGTTTAGTTAAGTCAGTAACTAAATTAGGGCTGTCTACCGCCTTTTTATCGTCGTTTACTAATAATACCGCGGTAGTTGCCTCATTAATTACCGCCATAAAGGATAACCCAAATCACTCCCCTTCAAAGCTATTGCTGCCCTTGTCGTACACCGCGATTTTAGGGGGTACTATTACGCTTATTGGCACCTCTACTAACTTAATCGTAAATGGCTTTGCAGTAGATGCGGGCATGGCGCCACTGGGCTTTTTTGATTTTACCTTGGTGGGTTTGGGCGCACTTAGTGTGGGCTTAATTACTATTTTGGTGATGCTAAAATGCCTGCCTGACAATGGTAAAAATAGCCAAGAGGTGGTGCCTTTTTATCTAGAAGGGAAAGTGCAAACTGGCTCAAAGTTAATAAATTGTACTGTAGAGGAAAACGGTTTACGCGATCTAAAAGACTTGTTTTTGGCTGAAATTATTCGTGACGGCAACCGAATTTGCGCCGTGACCCCCCAACATATTATTCAACAAGACGACATACTGCTGTTTGTGGGCGACATAAAGTCAGTACCTTTGCTTACTCGCTTTGATGGCTTAAAAGTGGTGCACGACAAACACGAAAAAGACATTGAACACCTCGTTGAAGTTGTCGTTAGCCAATCGTCTAAGTTAATTGGCAAAACGGTAAAAGAAGCCCGCTTTAGAGAGCAATTTCATGCAGCCGTTATTGCTATTCGCCGTGGGCATGACCGCTTACAAGGCGGGCTTGGACAAGTGCGATTACAAGCGGGTGACTCATTAATTCTTGCCCCTGGTAAAAGCTTTTATGACTTAACTAACTTAAAACGCGAGTTTGTGTATATTTCAGGGCTTGATTTACAAACCCACCTAGGTGCAAAGCAATCAAATATTGTATTGTTAAGCTTTGCGGGTGTGCTGGGATTAAGTATTTTAGGTGCAGTACCGCTGGTTAAAGGCTTGTTAGTGTTTCTTATTGGCCTAATGCTGTGTGGTACTATTAAGCTAAGCGAAATAAAGCGCCGTTTTCCTATTGAGTTACTTGCTGTCGTGGGCAGTGCCATAGGTTTAGCTAAGCTGATGATAGGCACCGGCCTTGCTGGGCAAATATCAGACGCCATGTTTGTAGTGCTGGGCGACTTTGGCCCTTATGGCGCGTTTATCGCTATCTTTTTAATGACCGTATTATTCACCGAATTAATCACCAATAATGCCGCAGCAGCGCTATCGTTCCCGGTTGCCTACTCACTAGCCATTGGCTTTAACGTAGAACCTTTGCCGTTTATTATGGCAGTTGCATTTGGCGCTTCAGCCAGCTTTATTTCACCTTTTGGTTATCAAACTAACCTGATGGTTTATAGCGCAGGTAACTATCGACTTAAAGACTATGTAATGATGGGGCTACCGCTTTCTATTATTTATTCAATTACCGTACTAACTTTGATCCCGCTGGTATTTCCGTTTTAATGCCCGCGCTTATAGCATAAAGAGACACAGCAAATGGATAACAATATTGTTTGGCATAATTACGCCACTACTAAAATGCAGCGCAGTGAACAAAAAAATCATAAGAGCGCTATTATATGGTTTACTGGTTTTTCTGGCTCAGGTAAAAGCACCGTTGCGAATGCACTAGAAGCAGCACTCAATCAGCAAGGCGCACACACCTATTTACTTGATGGCGACAATGTACGCCATGGTTTATGTAAAGATTTAGGCTTTAGTGATGCCGATCGCGTTGAGAATATCCGCCGCGTAGGCGAAACCGCCAAGCTAATGGTTGATGCTGGTTTGTTAGTCCTTACTGCGTTTATATCTCCTTTTAAAGCTGAGCGCGACATGGTTCGTGAGTTAGTTGATGAGGGTGAATTTATCGAAGTATTCATCGACACCCCTCTTGAGGTGTGTGAAAGTCGCGACCCAAAAGGCTTATATAAAAAGGCACGCGCCGGTGAAATTAAACACTTTACTGGGATTGATTCAATTTACCAGCCGCCGGTTAATCCTGAAATAATTTTAGATACCAGTAAAAACACCCTAGACCAATCGGTAGCTCAACTGATAACGTATCTAAAACATCAGCATATACTATAGGCCCATGTAATGAACCAAACTGAACTGCTAGAAGAAACCCTTATTCTCGCTCGCGAAGCGGGAAGCGCGATTATGGGTATTTACAACAAAGACTTTAACGTTGAATACAAAGCTGATGAAAGCCCCGTAACCGACGCCGACTTAGCAGCTCATAAAATCATTAGTGCAGGGATCAAAAAGCTCACTCCGGACATTCCTGTATTGAGTGAAGAAAGTGCAGATATTGGTTGGGACGTACGCCAAACATGGAACAGCTATTGGCTGGTTGACCCAATTGATGGCACCAAAGAATTTATTAAAAAGAACGGCGAGTTTACCGTTAATATTGCCCTAATCGAAAACGGCAAACCAGTTTTAGCTGTGGTTGATGCCCCTGCGCTAGGTGTATCGTACATAGCCGCCGAAGCCATTGGTGCTTTTAAAGACAAAGGCGATGAGCGCATCGAGCTTAAAGTTACCACCAAACCTAACAAAGGCCTTATTCGTGTTGTAGGCAGTCGCTCGCACCCCTCCCCTGATTTAGCTGAATTTGTAAAACGCTTTGATGAGGTTGAAATGGTGTCAAAAGGCAGCTCACTCAAACTGTGTTTAGTCGCCGAGGGCAGTGCCGACATTTACCCACGCTTAGGCCCAACCTGTGAATGGGATACCGGCGCAGGCCATGCCATTGCCGAAATAGCCGGCGCTAAAGTAACTAAGCTCGATGGCAGCCCGCTTATTTATAACACTAAAGATGAGTACTTAAACCCATATTTTGTAGTGAGTGCGATAGAAGAGTAAAGCGCTACGGGCTGCGGGTTACGGGCTTAGTGTCGCGAGCAGCTCAATGGCAATTTAAACACCGTAGGTTGGGTTGAGTGGAACGAAACCCAACAAGCACTTCCCACTTTAACAAATACATATAAATATATTCTCCACACTCTTAACTCAAAAAAGTGAACATTATTCACGCATTTCGCAGCATATTCCTGCACTAACTGCGCAGCTTTTAAACACTGTTTCATATTCGTGACAGTCAGTAACTAATACGCTACAACAAATTTATATCCAAGACATAAAAACACATGAAATGTGTGGTTAAAAACTATATTCTTCGGCGCAATTATTATGATAAATAATGGATATACACACATGACAACATCTCAAGGTGCAACGCTTTCAAATGCACCAGCACAAGACGCACACACGTCTAAGTCAAAATGGAACCTGCACGATACGCAGTGGACACTGAGCCTTTTTGGCACCGCAGTAGGTGCTGGTATTTTATTTTTACCGATTAATATTGGTATTGGTGGTTTTTGGCCACTGATTATTATGGCGTGTTTAGCCTTTCCAATGACCTTTTTAGCGCACCGTGGTTTGGCGCGTTTTGTATTATCATCAAAAAATAAAGAGGCTGATTTTACCGATGTAGTAGAAGAACACTTTGGCGTAAACGCGGGTCGACTGATCTCCTTATTATACTTTTTATCAATTTTTCCTATTTTGCTTATTTACGGTGTGGGTTTAACCAATACCGTAGACAGCTTTATGGTCAATCAGTTAGGAATGGAGTCGCCGTCACGCGTTGCTTTATCGGGTATTTTAGTTGCGCTTATGATTGGCTTAATGATGGGCGGTGAACGCTTAATGCTGCGCGCCTTTGCAATTTTAGTGTACCCGCTAGTGGGTATTTTATTCTTTTTGTCTTTGTATTTAATCCCAAGCTGGCAAATGCCCGATACAGCTTTGCCTGAGCTAGGTAGCTTTAGTAAAACACTTTGGTTATCGATTCCTATTATTGTGTTTTCATTTAGCCATGCAGCGGCTATTTCAAGCTTTGTTAATAAACAACGTAGCCATTACGGTGACCTAGCAACCTCTAAGTCAGAAGCGATTTTAAAGCGTACTAGCTTATTACTGATCACCTTTGTTTTGTTATTTGTTTTCTCATGCGTGTTATCGCTTACCGGCGACCAAATGGCTGAAGCAAAAGCGGCAAACGTCTCTGTTTTATCTTATTTGGCTAATATTACAGAAAACTCATTCATTGCAACGCTGGGACCTTTGGTTGCCTTTATTGCGATTATGTCGTCGTTTTTAGGTCATTTTTTAGGGGCACGCGAAAGCTTTACTGGGTTAGTGACTAAACACTCAAGCATGAGCCCTAAAGTGGCTGACAAAGTTGGTGCGGTACTGATGTTTTTCGCTATTTGGTTCTGCGCGGTTAAAAACCCAAGCATACTAGATATGATGGATCAGTTATCAGGCCCAATCATTGCGATGATTTTATTCATTATGCCAATGATTGCAGTTTACAAAGTGCCTAGCTTACAAAAGTACCGTAATCGTTTAAGTACCTTATTTGTACTGGCTGTCGGTTCATTAGCAGTTTGTGCGTTACTGTACAGCATGCTTAGCTAAGCAGTATTTATTACAAAAGCCCAGTATTTTGCTGGGCTTTTTTGTGTCTACGGTTTATCGCAAATGATTTGTTTATATTATTGTTTGTGCAATGTTAGCTTATATATTCGTCTAAAAAATAAGCCAGCCATGCAAAATAATAAATACGTTTTTTTACTCACTTTTATACTCATACTATTTAGCCCTGACATTAAAGCTGCTGAGCCCCCTACTATTCTATCAATGAAAGAAAGGGCTGCGTTTATCGATAGCATTACCGAAAAACGTATTAAGACTTTATTACCCACATTAATGCAGCAACACAGTATAGATATGTGGCTAATGATAAGCCGCGAATATAATGAAGACCCGATATTAAAAACCATGCTGCCTGCTACATGGCTCTCGGCAAGGCGCACCACTATTTTATTATTTGCAGTTAACAAACAAGGCGGTGTTGACGCCTTTGCAATTGCGCCTTACAAAATAGGGAGTGTTTTTAAAAAGGCCTGGGATAAGCAAGCACAGCCTAATCAGTGGCAAGCGCTCAATACGATTATTGAGCAATACCAACCGCGAAATATTGCTCTCAACACATCTACAGATTGGGCACATGCCGATGGGCTAGTGCTTGGCGATTACACCACTTTAATGGCCAACTTACCTGCGACATATAAAAATAAAATAACCTCAGCCGAGCCGCTGGCTGTTGCGTGGTTAGAGCAACGCATTCCAGAAGAAGTAGAAATGTACAAACACATTGTTGCTATTGCCCATTCTATTATTGCTGATGGATTCTCCGGTAATACTATTACCGTTGGAGAGACAACCAGCGACGATTTAGTGTGGTGGTTTAGAGAGCGCGTAAGGGAGCTTAAGCTACAAACGTGGTTTCACCCTAGTATTGCAATACAACGCGCCGACAGTAAATCGTTCGACCACGAAGACAGCTTTACCAACGGCTATGCCGATAATGTTATTCAAGCCGGCGACTTATTACATGTCGATTTTGGTATTAATTATTTGCGTTTAAATACCGACACTCAACAACACGCTTATGTTTTAAAACCAGACGAAACAAAAGCTCCCGATTACCTTGTTGATGCGTTAAAAAAGGGCAATAAGCTACAAGACATTTTTACAGCTGAATTTACAGCTGGTAAAACAGGTAATCAGGTATTAAAAGCCGCCCGCGAAAAAGCCATTGCACAGGGGTTAAAGCCCACTATTTATACTCACCCGCTCGGCTATCATGGTCATGCAGCTGGCACTACATTAGGTATGTGGGATGCTCAGCAAGGTGTACCGGGAGATGGCGATTACCCGTTGCATTTAAACACGGCGTACTCGATTGAGCTTAACAATGCGGTGTTTATAAAACCGTGGAATAAAGAAATAAGAATAATGCTTGAAGAAGATGCTATGTTTGATAAAACCGGTGTGTGGTACCTCAATGGCCGACAAACCCAGTTATTACTTGTTAAGTAGCATTAAACAACACATACAAAAATGGCGCTCAATGAGCGCCATTTTTATTTAATCCAATTGCTATTATTCTGTATCTGGCAGGTTACGGCCATAGAATATTTCTTGCATTTCACGTGTTAGCTTTGAGCGAATCTCTTCTTCTTCGTCATCTGACAAATCATCAGTAGATAAACCAAATAAATACGTATTTAAATCGGTTTCTTTTAACATCATTTTGGTATGGAACAGGTTTTCTTGATACACGTTCACGTCCATCATTTGGTACGCTTCTTTGGTATCTTCTGTCATGAAGTTTTGAATCGAATTAATTGCATGGTCAATGTAATGTTTAACGCCGTTTACATCACGGGTAAAACCACGTACACGGTAATCAATCGTTACCACATCAGACTCAAGGCTATGAATTAAGAAGTTTAACGCTTTAAGCGGTGAGATAATGCCACAGGTTGATACTTCAATATCCGCACGGAAAGTACAAATACCATCATCTGGGTGTGCTTCAGGGTATGTGTGAACACAAATGTGGCTTTTATCAAGGTGTGCAACCACTGAGTCAGGTAATGGCCCTGGTGCTTCGTCAGCATCATAGTTTTGCTGCTCTTCTACAGGCTCTTCTGAAACTAAAATAGTTACACTGGCACCTTGTGGCTCATAATCTTGACGTGCAACATTTAAAATATTGGCACCAATAATATCAACCACATCACCTAAAATGTCGGTTAGTCTATCTGCACTATACTGCTCATCGATATATTCTATATATTCTTTACGTTGTTGCTCTGTTTTTGCATAGCAAATATCGTAAATACTAAAGCTTAGGCTTTTAGTTAAATTATTAAAGCCATGAAGTTTAAGTTTATCGAAGGGTTTGTTCATATAAACCAACCTATAAATTAGTGAAATCTGCACCTGCAGAATGAAAAGTTCGCGGATTTTATACGAATTTCACTCACGGAAAAAGCGTTATTTTCCCTGATCTTCAACAACTTCATGGCTATGGGTAATTTCTACTGTTTTATCAAGCATTAATGCAACTGAGCAATACTTTTCGGCAGAAAGCGAAACCGCTCGCTCTAGGTGTTTTTCAGACACATTCTTACCAGTTACAACAAAGTGTAAATTAATTTTAGTGAACACGCGCGGGGCTGTTTCAGCTCGTTCAGCAGTTAATTGCACATCAACGGATGAGAAGTCTTGCTTGGTTTTTTTTAAAATACTTACCACATCAACCGATGAACAGCCACCGATAGACATAAGCACCATTTCCATTGGGCTTGGTGCTGCTCCGTCACTACCCGCATCAAATACCACATTATGATTACTATTAGAGCGGCCTATATAGGTATTACCTTCAACCCATTTTACATTTGCTTGCATTGTTTTATCTCATTAGTTTAATTTTGCATTCATTACACGCAGGCTCTCACGCGCATTTAAATTAAATAGCGAATAAAGCGTGGTTTTTAAAGGGGGAAATATTAATTAATAGCGTTATCAAATAAGTTTTTAACTAGTCCAGCAAACTCGTCAATAAAAGCATGCTGTTCTACTGTAACGGTGTGAGAGGTCACACTACTAAGTACTTCTTGTAAATCGTAAACAATACCATCAACCTCACGCACAATTTGACTGCGTTGCTCTGTAGAAAGGTCTGGGTGTTGTTGACAAATGCGTATGACATTTTCGGCAATTACATCTTCAATTAACTCAATAACGGTTGGCGCACCTGGCTTTATTTCACCTGTCTTTTCAAACAACGCTAAGTTCTGAGTTAGGTACATTATTAAATCATCGTACCCTTGCCTGTTTAAAACCATCGTTTATTTACCTCAAAAATACTGATTACTTAATTTAAGCAGAAAGCACTGATAATTGCTAGCTCTGTAAGGTTGCAATACAAAAAAAGCAGCCGAAGCTGCTTTTATACTAATTAAGTCGTACTTAACTAACGTTCAGAGTACTTAATCTATTTTTAAGCCTGGGCTTAATGTTGCTGGCATGGTTACTTTTTCAAGTTCCACAGAAGCAACAGGGTATGCACAGTAATCGGCAGCGTAATAAGCGCTCGCTCTGTGATTACCTGAGGCACCAATACCACCAAACGGCGCAGCACTTGAGGCGCCTGTAATTGGACGGTTCCAGTTAACAATACCCGCACGAATACGACGTAAGAAATGATCGTAATCAGCTTGGTTATCACTTAATAAACCTGCTGATAAACCAAAGCTAGTGTCGTTTGCTTTATCAATTGCTTGGTCAAAGTCATCAAAGCGGAATACTTTTAAAAGTGGACCAAAATGCTCTTCATCTGGGAAGTCATTAATATTAGTACACTCAATAATACCTGGTGTAACAAAACCGGTGTTAGCTGTATGCTCAAGCTCAACTAACACGTCACCACCCATGGCTTTTAACTCGTCTTGCGCTTTAACCATACCTGCAGCAGCGGCCGCTGAGATCATTGAACCCATAAATGGTTGATCAGCGTCGTCGTAGTTACCAACTTTAATTGCTTTAGTCGCTGTAATTAAGCGCGCTAAAATTTCATCGCCTTTAGCGCCTGTTGGTAAAAACAATTTACGCGCACAGGTACAACGTTGGCCGCTTGAGATAAACGCAGATTGCACAATATCGTGCACTACAGCAAGAGTATCTTCTGCATCTTTAACGATTAGCGGATTATTACCACCCATTTCAAGCGCTAAAATTTTACCTGGTTGACCTGCGAACTGTTCATGTAAAATATGACCCGTACGTGAAGATCCAGTAAAGAATAAACCATCAATGCCTTTGTGTGACGCCAATGCTTTACCTGTTTCTACTTCACCTTGAACTAGGTTAATTACCCCAGCTGGTAAACCGGCTTTTTCCCATAGTTTAAGGGTTAGCTCAGCCACCATAGGTGTAAGTTCAGATGGTTTAAATACCACAGTATTACCGGCTAAAAGTGCAGGTACAATGTGGCCATTTGGTAAGTGCCCTGGGAAGTTGTAAGGACCAAATACAGCAACAACACCATGTGGCTTATGACGGATCATCGCACGACCTTGCGGCATAGCGTTTTCAACATCACCAGTACGCTCTAAAAATGCTTTTTCAGCAATGGCAATTTTACCTACCATGGCGCCCGCTTCAGTACGTGTTTCCCAAAGTGGTTTACCTGTTTCTTGTGCAATAGCAACCGCTAGATCTTCGCTGTGCTCTTTTAATGTTGCAGCAAAGGTTTTTACAATCTCTAAACGCTCGCTAAAGCTTTTATCAGCCCAACTGTAAAATGCTTCACGTGCTGATGCTACAGCGCTATCTACTTGCTCTGCGCTTGCAGCTGATGCCTGCCAAATAACGTCGTTATTTGCAGGATTAACTGAGTTAAATTCTGTGCCTTGGCCTTGCGACCATTGACCATTAATAAATTGTGCAGGATGAGTCATATACTTTCTCCTAAATTAAACTGGGGTAGCAGTAACAAAGTCGCCCGATTTTAAATGTAATGCATCAGCAAGTTCTTGCGTAAGCACAAGGCTGTTTGAACGTGAATCAAATGCCATAGGAACAACGGTTGCTCTAAAGTCTTCAAGCTTATCATTGGCTAGCAATACCATGGTATCACCTGTCATTTCGCCAATTTCAACACTAAAGTTTTGTGCATTACGTACAGTAGCAATGTTATCTACTTTTGCTTCAACGGTTGGGCCTGCATCAAAAATGTCGACGTAACCATTAAAAGTAAAGCCTTCACTTTTTAATAACTGAATAGCTGGGCGCGTATTATCGTGTACTTGACCAATAACCGCTTGCGCTTCTTTACTCAATAAGTTGACGTAAATTGGGTATTTAGGCATTAACTCAGCAATAAACACTTTTTGGCCAATTCCCGTCAGATAATCTGCGGTTGGAAAATCCATTGAGAAAAAGTGCTCTTCAAGCCACTGCCAAAACGGGCTACTGCCGTTTTCGTCAGATACGCCACGCATTTCTGCGATAACGGTTTGTGCAAAGCGTTGCTGGTGCTGTTTTATAAACATAAAGCGTGCTTTTGAAAGCAGCTTACCGTTACAATTTTTACGATAACCGTCCTTTAAAAACAGCGTACACAGCTCTGTAGCCCCAGTGTAGTCATTACAAAGGGTGAGAATATCTACCGCTTTATATACATCTAGCGTGCGCGAAGAGTGAATCACTTTACTCAAATGATAGTGATAAAATGCGTCATCTAAGCCAACTGCCGCTTCAATACCTGAAGTACCAACTACTTCACCAGTTTCAGTATCTTCAAGAACAAATAAGTACCCTTCATCACCAGGTTGTGACGTGGTTTTTGTAAATGAATTAACTGAATGTGCAATCTTCTTTTGTAATAACTCTTCATTATTAGGTAAAGAAGTAAAGCCATGTCCCGACTCGTCGGCAATGGTTACTAAAGCTGCATAATCACTTTTTTGGATTGGGCGAAGGATCATCATGAATCCGCTTACTCCCTTATATATAACGGTAAATAGGAACTGCAGGGCAAACAATGTTTGCCCTTAGAGAAGTTGAATTAGCGATTACGCGTTTACAACGTGGGCTACAGCTTTTTCAAAGCGTGCCATACCTTCGCGAATATCAGCTTCTGGTATTACTAAAGATGGAGTGAAACGAACCACATCAGCACCCGCTACAAGTGACATTAAGCCATGCTCAGTACCTGCAACTAAAAACTCTTTAGCGCGCCCTTTGTACTGCTCATTAACTACGGCACCGATTAATAAACCTTGGCCACGAATTTCACTAAATACATGGTAATTTTCGTTAATCGCATTAAGTAGCTCGGTAAATAACGCCGCTTTTGCTTTAACGCCCGCTAATACTTCTGGATTGTTCACTGTATCAAATGCGGCTTCTGCAACTGCACAGGCTAGTGGGTTACCGCCGTAAGTAGAACCATGAGTACCTACTTTAAGATGCTGTGCAATCTCAGTGGTTGTTAGCATAGCGCCAATTGGAAAACCGCCACCCAGTGCTTTTGCTGAAGTTAAAATGTCAGGTACTACGTTTAAGCCTTGGTATGCGTATAGCTCACCCGTACGACCAACACCTGATTGCACTTCATCAAAAATAAGCAATGCATTGTGCTTAGTACATAAATCACGAACGCCTTGAGCAAATTCGTCAGTTGGTGAGATAATACCGCCTTCGCCTTGAATTGGCTCCATCATTACTGCACAGGTGTTATCGCTAATCAACGCTTCAAATGCGGCAAGGTCATTGTAGTCACAATGAACAATGTCGCCTGGCTTAGGACCAAAACCGTCAGAGTAAGCCGCTTGACCGCCTACAGTAACCGTGAAGAAAGTACGACCGTGGAAACCTTTATTAAAGGCGATAATTTGCGACTTCTCTGCGCCAAATTTATCAAGCGCAAAACGACGCGCTAATTTAAGTGCCGCTTCGTTTGCTTCTGCGCCTGAGTTTGCAAAGTAAACTTTTTCTGCAAAAGTCGCATCAACCATTTTTTTAGCTAAGCGAAGTGCTGGCTCATTAGTCATTACATTTGATAAATGCCAAATTTTTTCGCCCTGCTCTTTTAATGCACCCACTAATGCAGGATGGCAATGGCCAAGACAGTTAACGGCAATACCACCAGCAAAGTCGATAAACTCTCGTCCTTGTTGATCCCATACACGAGAGCCTTCGCCTCGAACTGGAATTACGCTTGAAGGTGCGTAGTTAGGAACCATTACGTGATCAAATAATTCGCGATTGACTGTCATTTTATTTCCTCTTAATTGTGTGCATCACAAAGCAGTAGAATAGGGGTGTGATTATTGTTAATAACCAAATGTGTCGGCAAAAAATAATAGCTGTATATTTGCCTGAAACTACGTTGTGGTTCAATTTTCAGGCGCTCATTATTTCAGAAATTTAGGCTTATGTCTCTTCAAAAACTTTCATGTACCCCTTTAAAATAAAGGGCTTAAGATATTATTTCATGGATAGTGAATAACTATTTGAGAGCTAGTAATGAAGTACATTTACCTTAGTGAGCGCCTCTACAACGAAAAAAGCATAGCGCTTATAAACCAACTGCACATGAATAAGTAGAATTAAAGTGAATGAATAGTCGCAAAAAAATTAACAGATTTAATCGATTTGGAGTGCCAAATTAGTAAAATTACTTGCTTGTAAGGCCTCTAACTCTTTTTTTGTAAACTTATAATAGCTAAACCAGCTTTGTAATTCATCGTCTTCAATAAGCTGGTGCTCTTTTAAGTTTAAGTACTGAGAGTAACAACGCGCCTTTAAAATTACTTGCGATAATGGCAATAAACTATCGCCTTTTTCTATCCCATTTACTAACTGCTGCATTACAGTGTTAAAGGGTAAGTATTTAAATGACATGGTTTCAATCACCTTGGCGCTAACAAGCAGTGATTTTTCATTCAGCAGTGTCGTTAAAAATAGCGGGTCAGGTTTAAGCTCCAACAACGCGGTGTGTAGGTTTTTGTCACCTTCTTCACGAGCCCGCTGTATTTTGCGTTGCCATACTTGATCAAACACTTTTAAGTATAAGCGCACTAAGGCAATTTGCCCCACATTCAATAACATGCCCAGGGTAAATGCATGCATGGGGTTTAATCCATTAAGCTGAGCAAGCGTTTGTGCCGCAATAGCACATGACATAGTATTGTCTTTTAACCTGCGCTTTAATAGCGGAAATGGTGCGGTACTGTTTGGCATCCAATGGCGCACTGCAAAAGTAGGCACTACCAGTTGCAGGTTGTCTAAGCCTAAATAACGTAATGCCAATGCTGGGGTATCTACTTTGACTGAGGTGCCTTTACTGCGTTGCTTACGATAAAAAGGTAAATTAACTAAGGTAACCAGCTCTCGTCCAAGCCAGTTTAAATCGTTAATTAGCGGCTCTAAACGACCAACCGATGCCGCGCGTGTTGCAAGAATATCAAGTATCGCGGGCACATTATCATCTATACCAACAGTGTCTTTGATGACTAAATCTATGTCTTCAAGACGTTTGGCCATCACGGTTTCAATAACCGTATGTAATTTTTGACTGGTTTTTGCCTGTAACTTTTGATGTGAAGTACTTTTTTGTTGACGCTTTTGCTGAGCGGCCACTTCAACTTCTAATAAGGTACGCTTTTTAACGGGTTTACCGTCATTGAGGTCTAAGGTATGAATAAAGCCTATTTGCTGATTAGCAAAACTATGACCCAGTAGCAAATCATGCGCTCGTTGGTGTAGCACGTTAACAATTCGCTGTTGCTGCAATGTATCGGTCATAAACTCTATCTTAAGGCAAAAAAGGAAAATAGCTTACAGGTATAAGCCTAGAAGCGCGTTAAAAAGTTATCAAGTAAGGCTAAGCCTTGCTCGGTCAAAATTGCTTCAGGGTGAAACTGCACGCCTTCAAGTGCAAGCTCATTATGCAACAATCCCATAATTTCATCACGCAGCCCAGTGTTGCTTTGTGTCCATGCTGTTACTTCTAGTTCTTTAGGCAATGAGTGTGCTTCAACAATTAAAGAATGGTAGCGGCACACTGTCAGCGGGTTTGGTAAACCTTTAAACATACCTTGATGCTGGTGATAAATTGGCGATGTTTTTCCATGCATAACCTGTTTAGCGCGCACCACCTTACCACCTAGCACCTGAGCAATAGTTTGGTGCCCCAAACAAATACCTAATATAGGATAAGTTCCTTTAAATTGCTCTACAACAGATAGCGACACTCCCGCTTCACTTGGGCTTTTAGGGCCTGGAGAAATCACAATATGGTCGGGGTTTAACTGTTTAATTTCGCTCAGCGTTATTTGGTCGTTACGTTTTACTACCACTTCTTGATCTAATCGTTGAAAATACTGTACCAAATTGTAGGTAAACGAGTCGTAGTTATCGATCATTAAAAGCATGTATTAAAGTACTCAAAGTAATTAGGCGGATGGTTATTGCATGCATATTCTAACTGAAGGCTTTGCAGGTGTCAGTGTTTTGCAGCTCAGCTAATACAAATAGCTCGCTTACAATCAGCAATGGTTGATTTATTTTAAATCAGCCCAAGCTCTATTATATGAGTAATTCAGTAGTTACAAACTGTCTATCAGTAAAGTGACCTGCATTATCCAACAGCGCATTAAATACGTATAAACAAGGAGTAACCTATGTTAGGCGAAGACCATTCATTAACTAAAGACTTTCCTGATTACACGCAAACAATTGCAAAACTCAATGCAAATGATGAAAACTTTGCTACTAAAGCAAAACAATACAATGAAATCGATAAAGAAATTCGGGTACTTGAACTAAAAGACTCACCTATCGATGACGAAGCTATGCAGCAGCTAAAGCACGGCAGAATGGTATTAAAAGATTGGTTACATCAACAATTAACGAGTACTAATTAATCACTATTGCTTGGCGTCTATTAAATAATAGGCGCCAAAATTTAATTATCATTTCCCTCTCCTACCCTCTGCTAATCTATAATTTTAACCATTATGGTGCAAAAGCATTGCTATTCGTTTAGCTTAAAGACAAGCTAGCTTTATCTAAATTAAACAACGTTATTTTTTATGGCTAAATACTTACTCTCGATTGATCAAGGAACGACAAGCTCTCGGGCTATTTTATATAGCAAAGATGCACAGGTGATAGGGAGTGCTCAACAAACCTTCCCTCAGCATTTTGTAAAAAATGGTTGGGTTGAACACGATCCTGTAGATATTTGGCAAACTGTATTAACCAGCGTCAAAAACCTCTTAGCGCAGCAACAAGTAACTGCCGCCGACATAATTGCCATCGGCATTGCTAATCAGCGAGAAACCACTTTAGTGTGGAATAAAAAAACTGGGCAACCTATTTATAACGCGATTGTATGGCAAGACCGACGCACCAGTGAATATTGCGATAGTTTACGCCATGCTGGGCATACAAAAATGGTGAATGATAAAACCGGTTTAGTACTCGACCCTTATTTTTCTGCAACCAAAGTTCGTTGGATTTTAGATAACGTCACTGGCGCTAAAGAGCAAGCACAAGCAGGTGAACTAGCATTTGGCACGGTAGATACCTACTTATTGTGGCAATTAACCGACGGTAAAGTGCACAAAACCGATGCCACTAATGCCTCACGAACTTTACTGTTTAATATTCATCAGCAATGCTGGGATGAAGAATTACTGGCTTTATTTGATATTCCACTGGCTATGTTGCCTGAGGTAATGGACTCAGCGGCTGATTTTGGGATAACAAGCGGCAAGTTGTTCGGTAGTGAAATTCCTATTTGTGGTATTGCAGGCGATCAGCAAGCGGCTTTAATTGGTCAAGCCTGTTTTGAAGAAGGTATGGCAAAAAGCACCTACGGCACGGGCTGCTTTTTAATGCTTAACACTGGTGATAAAGCACTAAAATCAAATAATCGTTTATTAACCACTCTTGCATATCGGCTCAACGGCAAACCCACCTATGCGATTGAAGGCAGCATTTTTATGGCCGGTGCCACCATGCAGTGGATAGTAGAAGGCCTAAAGTTATTAGAAAACGCAGGTGAAAGTGAAGCCCTTGTCAAAGGTGTTCCCTTAGATCATGGGGTGTTTTTAGTCCCCTCGTTTACTGGCTTAGGAGCGCCCTATTGGGATGCAAATGCAAGAGGCGCTATTTTAGGCCTAACCCGAGATTCAGGCATTAGTACTATTGTGGCAGCTGCCTTACAGTCGGTGGGTTATCAAACCAAAGATTTACAAAAAGCCATGGAGGGTGACGGGCTTCGTCCTAGTATTTTAAGGGTTGATGGCGGCATGGCAAACAATAATTGGGCCATGGCATTTTTAGCTAACATTTTAGGCGCAAGCGTTGAACGCCCAACCTTAACCGAAACCACTTCATTGGGGGTTGCCTACTTAGCAGGGCTGCAAACTGGGGTGTATGAATCAACTGCGCAGCTTGCCAACATGTGGAAAAGCGATCGTCGCTTTGAACCAACCATGAGCAGTGAAGAGCGCAACGATTTATACGCAAAGTGGCTACATTGCATTGCACAAGTTAGACTTTCTAATAGTACTGACGACGAGAGTGACTAAACACAGGGAAATCTATGAGCGCACACGACAACGAATATGACTTACTCATTATTGGCGGTGGTATTAACGGCGCTGGCATTGCAGCCGATGCTAGTGGTCGTGGCTTAAAAGTACTCTTATGTGAGCAGAACGATTTAGCCTCTGCTACCTCTTCTAATAGCAGCAAACTTATTCATGGCGGGCTTCGCTATTTAGAGAATTATCAATTTAGATTGGTAAGAGAGGCCTTGCGTGAGCGTGAAGTACTGTTAAAAAAAGCACCGCATATTATGTGGCCACTGTCTTTTCGACTGCCGCACCAAGCACATTTGCGTTCGCCATGGATGATTCGCATGGGGTTATTTATTTATGACCATCTAGCCTGGCGTAATACTTTACCCCCTTCAAAGGCGATTGAGTTTAACAGCGATAGCGTACTTAACAGCAGCGTCACCCAAGGCTTTGAATACGCAGACTGCTGGGTTGATGACGCGCGCTTAGTGATTTTAAACGCACAAGCAGCGCATAATTTGGGCGCCACAATTGCAACACGCACGCGCTGTATTAAAGCCACCCGTAACGCAAACTATTGGAATGTAATTTTAGAGCAGCAAGCTAGCAAGCAACACCTAAATATTAAGGCTAAAAGTGTTGTAAATGCTGCAGGCCCTTGGGTCGCGTCATTATTTGAAGATGTATTTACCCAGCCCACACCACATACTGTTCGCCTTGTAAAAGGCAGTCACATTGTGGTGCCTCGAGTTCATAGCCAGCCGGTTGCCTATATTTTACAAAACGAGGATAACCGTATTGTATTTGTTATTCCTTATGAGCAAGATTACTCACTAATTGGCACCACTGATGAAGATTATTCCGGCGATATTGCTGATGTAAAAATTAGTGAGCAAGAAATCGAATACCTGATCAGTATTACTAATCATTACTTTAAAAAGCCAATAAGCAAAGCGGATATTGTGCACACGTTTAGTGGCGTGCGCCCGCTGTTAGATGACAAATCAACAGATGCCCAAGCGGTCACCCGCGATTACAAACTGATATTAAATAATGAAGCTGATCACGCCCCATTATTAAGCGTATTTGGTGGCAAAATTACCACCTATAGAAAGCTTGCAGAAAATGCCGTTAATAAATTAGCGCCCCTTTACCCAAAATTGAGTCGCTCGTGGACGAAAGACACCCCTTTACCAGGTGGCGACTTTAGTAACCAAGCATACCTTATCGCACAGTTAGAAAGCAGCTATTCTTGGCTGCCAATCGACACCTTAAAACGTATGGCTCGCAGCTATGGTACGCTTAGTTATCAATTATTGGGTAAAAGTCAAGCAATCGGCGATTTAGGTTATCACTTTGGCCATGGCTTATATGCAAAAGAAGTTGATTACTTAGTAAACCATGAATGGGCAAAAAGCAGCGCAGATATATTGTGGCGCAGAACTAAGCTCGGACTACGCTTTACTGAAAAACAAGTCATTGCTCTGGCGCAATATTTAACTAAACATCCTGCTTGCCACAACTAAACTGCGATTAACTCGTGGCAACAAGGTGCTGTGTTAATGCAGCTTTTTCATCAGCCGAAAGCGTTTGCTTTGTTTTGCTGGCAAAATCGTATCGCACCATGACAGTTTTACCAATTGCACAGCACTTATCTTGCTGCCAGGCTTCTTGGCGGATCACAAATGAGCTATTACCAATCTGCTCTATGCTGGTGTTAATTGTCACCTCATGAGCATAAAATAGCTCGCCAACAAACGACACTTCAACCTTAGCAATAATTAACTTCCAATTGTGAGGATTAAGATCAGGGGTAAAAAATTTAAAAATAGGTACTCGGGCTGCTTCAAACCAAACTGGGAGTACGGTATTGTTGATGTGTCCGAGTGCATCCGTTTCGCTAAAGCGCGGCATCACTTTTTCAGTAAACATAATAATCCATAATAATTAAACAGGTAACTCATGACGGACTTTATCCGCGTGTATGACAACGCGCTCAGCAGTGACTTTTGTGATAACTTTATCACTACCTTTTCTCAAAGCCCGCATATTAAACAAGGGATGACATCGGGCGGCGTTGATCTTAATAAAAAAGATAGCCACGACCTGCACTTAAACAATCATCCTGAATACGCAGAACAATTAAAACATATTCAACAAACCACTGCACAGTATGTTTTTAAATACATTGAAGAACATATTTTTATGATGATTGGGGCATTTGGCTTAAAAGTGTATCACCCAAAAACAGGCCAGCCGGTAGATTTGACTCATGCCAATTATGACGAAGTAGGTAAACCACAACTTCCTTTATTGGTGCAGCAAATTTTTAGGCTCGGTAATATTCAAGCACAAAAATATGAGGTCAATAAAGGGGGCTACCCGTATTGGCATAGTGAGGTGTATCCGCAGTTACAACATAATGAAGCCCTGCACCGGGTATTGTTATTTATGTTTTATTTAAATGATGTTGAAGAAGGCGGAGAAACCGAGTTTTATTATCAAAATCGTAAAATAACCCCTAAAAAAGGCAGCATGGTGGTTGCTCCAGGATATTTCACGCATACACATAGAGGCAATAAGCCAGTATCAAATGATAAGTATATTTTAACCTCATGGGTTTTGTTTAATCGAGCAGAGCAAATATATGGAACGCCACAAAGCTAGGTAATCAGCCAATAAAAAAGCCATAAGTAATTTTTACTTATGGCTTTAAAAAGTATTGAATAAATAAGGGATTAACCTAGTAGCTCATCAAACAAATTAAATAGCGTGTCTATTTCTTCTAGGGTGTTGTAGTGCATGCAACCAATGCGTACTACGCCGCCCTTATCAAGCACACCCAGTTGTTTGCATAAACCTTGGGCGTAAAAATTACCATCCCATACACATACATGCTGTTTGCCCAAAAATTCAGATACTTGGCGAGGCTCTAACCCTTCAAAGGTCAGTGCAAACGTAGGGGTACGCTCACTTAAGCGAGCTAAGTCATCAATACCAAACAATTTAATACGCGGGTAATTAACCAGGCGTGTTAAAAAGTATTCACTAAGCGCCATCTCGTGTTGTTTCGTTTTTTCAAACGCAACACGCAGTTTTTCTCGGCGTGAGTGACTGTCATCAAGTTCGCTAATTGCCGCAATGTAATCAACCGCCGCAATAAAGCCCGCTAGTGCTTCAAAACTTTGGGTACCAGTTTCCCAACGACCAGGAGCAATATCTTTCGCTGGCTCTACTTTATAAGGTGTAAACCCTTCTAAGTGCGAAGCTTTACCGTATACCATACCTAAGTGCGGACCAAAAAACTTATATGCAGAACACGCTAAAAAGTCACAATCTAATGCTTGCACATCGATTAGTTCATGAGGGGCATAATGCACAGCATCAACATACACCAATGCACCGACATTGTGCGCAAGCTCTATAATGCGTTTAATATCGTTAATAGAGCCAGTGGTATTTGATGCATACGTAACGGCAACTAATTTAGTGTTAGCGTTTAATAAGCTTTCAAAATGCGCCATATCTAAACTGCAATCGGCTTCGTTAATTAGCGCTGTGTTAACCACTGCACCTTTATCTTCAGCGGCTTGCTGCCAAGACGATACATTTGAAAAATGATCTGCATTGGTCACAATAATTTCATCGCCTGCTTGCCAACTGCGTGAAATCGCGCGGCTGAAGCTAAACGTAAGGCTGGTCATATTAGGGCCAAATACAATATTTTGTGCACTAGGGGCATTTAACAAATCAGCCGCCGCTTGACGCGCATTAGCCATCAGTTCAACCGTTTTGTCACTTGAGAAAAACGCACCGCCCAAGTTTGAATTATAATGCCCTAAATAAGCAGTCATGGCACTGAGTACCGGTTGTGGTACTTGTGAGCCACCTGGTCCATCTAAAAACACCGGTGACTTGCCATCAACCGTTTGCATTAAAGCGGGAAATTGCGCGCGCAATTGCATTAAATTCATTTTATTTCTCTTAAGCAGTTAGTACAAAACAATCCAGGTAACCTGGTTTATTGGCATCAATTTTGTTCATTGGCGTGGCGTTATGCCATACCTGACGATCATTAATTAGTGCAAACATGCCGTCTTTTATTTCCATTTTAAAACACGGTTCTGCTTGTTGGTTTTCATAAACCAATAGCTCACCGCCTTCTAAATTTTCATGAGAAACACCACATACGCATACATGGTCAAACCCGTCTTGATGCACACCTTCAGGGGCTGCTGGCGTGTCGCTATCAATCGCAAGCATTCTAAATTGGTGAATTTCAATATCACGATCTGCATCAATACCGGTAATCGCACAAAATTCGCTAACAATATTTTTCATACCCTCAGACTCAAGCAAGCTTTGCTCTAAATTTTCGTAAGTACGTTCAACATTACCTTGAAAGGTATTAATTGAATCGTCTTGCACAAACGCTTTAGTCGCTTGAAGGTTGAGCTCATCATTTTGTAGTTTAACTACTGAATAACGGCGTTTGCGAAACGCACCATCTGCATATGGGTTTGCAGGTAAGTTATCAAAAGAAGGCTTAACCAAATCAATGTTGGCTTGGTTAATAAAACGAAGTTGCAGTAAATTCTGGTTGTTTAATGCGGTCATAAAATCCTGCTTATAATAATGATAATATTGGCAGGGATTTTAATGCATATAGCGAGGATTTTTTGCTTTATTATCCAACTCAAAAGCAAATAATAATTAAATTTAATTCAATATAAGATTATTAAAGCATGAATAATCCAAATTAAATTTAAATGATAAAAAACCCGCCGAAGCGGGCTTTTCATTCAAACTCTATTAATTATACAGCTTGCTGAATAATTACGTTGTCTGCTTTTTTAGTGTACTGAGGCATACGGTGGAAGTTCAAGTAACGGTAGGTATCTGCTGCCGTTGCATTGATTTTCGCTGCATATTCTTGGTACTCAGCCGGAGTAGGTAATTTACCTAAAATTGCCGCTACTGCTGCCAGCTCTGCTGAAGCTAAGAACACATTTGCGCCTGTACCTAAACGGTTAGGGAAATTACGTGTTGAGGTAGACACAACAGTTGCTTTATCTGCAACACGTGCTTGGTTACCCATACACAGTGAACACCCAGGCGTTTCAATACGTGCTCCAACACGACCAAAGATACCGTAGTAACCTTCGTCCGTAAGCTGGTCTTTGTCCATCTTCGTTGGTGGTGCAACCCAAAGCTGTGTTGGGATACGACCTGTAAAACCATCGAGTAATTTACCCGCGGCGCGGAAGTGACCAATGTTAGTCATACAAGAACCGATGAATACCTCATCAATTTTCTCGCCTGTCACGTCAGATAGTAAACGCGCATCATCAGGGTCATTTGGCGCACACAGTACTGGCTCTTTAATGTCAGCTAAGTCGATTTCAAGCACATGCTTGTACTCTGCATCTTTGTCCGCTTCCATTAGTTCTGGGTTAGCTAGCCATTCTTGCATTGCTGTAATACGGCGCTCAATCGTACGAACATCGCCGTAACCCTCAGAAATCATCCACTTAAGCATAACAATGTTAGACTCAAGGTATTCGCTGATCGACTCTTTAGAAAGCTTAACAGTACAACCTGCTGCTGAGCGCTCTGCTGATGCATCTGATAGTTCAAATGCTTGCTCAACAGTTAAGTGCTCAACTCCTTCAATTTCTAGTATACAACCAGAGAACTCGTTGATTTTACCTTTCTTCTCAACCGTTAATAGCCCTTCTTTAATACCGTAGTAAGGGATGGCATGAACGAGGTCACGCAACGTGATACCAGGCTGCATTTCACCTTTAAAACGAACCAAAATCGATTCAGGCATATCAAGTGGCATAACACCTGTTGCTGCTGCAAATGCGACCGCACCTGAACCCGCTGGGAATGAAATACCTAATGGGAAACGAGTATGTGAATCACCACCGGTACCTACGGTGTCTGGTAATAACATACGGTTCAACCATGAGTGAATTACACCATCACCAGGACGAAGCGATACACCGCCACGGTTCATGATGAAATCAGGAAGTGTATGATGCGTATTTACGTCAATTGGTTTAGGGTAAGCCGATGTATGACAGAAAGACTGCATGGTTAAATCTGCAGAGAAGCCTAAACAGGCTAAGTCTTTAAGCTCATCACGTGTCATAGGACCCGTGGTATCTTGCGAGCCAACCGTAGTCATTTTTGGTTCACAGTATTGGCCTGGGCGAATACCGGCAACATTACATGCTTTACCCACCATTTTTTGCGCAAGCGTAAAGCCTTTATCTGACACTTCAGTAACTGCTGGTACTTTAAATACGTCAGTTGCACCTAAACCCAGTGATGTACGTGCTTTGTCTGTAAGACCGCGACCAATGATCAGTGGAATACGACCACCAGCACGAACCTCATCAAGAATGACTTCTGATTTAAGTGTGAACGTAGAGATCACGTCATCAGTACCGTGACGTTTAACAACCCCTTCATAAGGGTAAATGTCGATTTGGTCACCCATGTTGAATTCATCAACATTTAATTCGATTGGTAATGCACCCGAGTCTTCCATTGTATTAAAGAAAATAGGCGCAATCTTATTACCTAAACAGACACCACCTACGCGCTTATTTGGTACAAATGGGATATCAGCACCCATAAACCAAAGCACAGAGTTAGTTGCAGATTTACGTGAAGATCCCGTACCAACAACATCACCTACGTAAGCAAGTGGTAAGCCTTTAGTTTTTAATTCTTCGAGCTGGGTAACTGGACCTACTTCACCGTTTTTATCAGGGTTAATGCCATCACGTTCTGTTTTAAGCATCGCTAGTGCGTGAAGTGGAATATCAGGACGTGACCATGCATCAGGAGCGGGTGATAAGTCATCCGTGTTTGTCTCACCAGTGACTTTAAATACAGTAACCGAGATCTTTTCAGCAACAGCTGGCTTATTAGTAAACCATTCTGCTGCAGCCCAAGACTCAATGATTTGTTTGGCGTATGTATTACCTGCTTTTGCTTTTTCTTCTACATCGTAAAACGCATCAAACATTAATAAAGTGTTTGCAAGGCCCTTAACTACGATTGGCGCTAACGCCGCGTCATCCAGTAAGTCAACCATAGGCGCGATATTGTAGCCACCAAGCATAGTACCTAGCAATTCAGCTGCTTTTTCTTTAGAGATAAGTGGAGAAACGGCTTCACCTTTAGCAACAGCCGCTAAAAAACCAGCTTTAATATAGGCTGCATCATCAACACCCGGCGGTACACGGTTGATTAGTAGTTCTAGTACGAACTCTTCTTCACCTGCAGGTGGGGCTTTAATTAGCTCAATAAGATCAGCCGTTTGCTGAGCATCTAATGGCGCTGGTACGATACCTAACGCGGCACGTTCTTCTACGTGTTTACGATATTCTTGTAGCACAGTATTGCCCTCTTGGTGACGTGAAAGTATTCGGAAGTGTTTATAAAACAAACCATAACCCAATACTTATAGTATTCTAACGCTCGATTATAAAGCTTTTATGCATAGATTAAAATCCATCCACTTAGGCAGCTAGTTATAGCGATTATTAATAATATGAATAGTGGATTTCATAAAATCAACTTTCATGAATACTTATTAACAGCCATAAAAAAACCCAGCCTAAGCTGGGTTGTTTGTAAAGTAGTAGTACTATTTACGTTTAACTTTTACGCGCTCAACGGTTGATATATGCGCTTCAACACGGCGATTTTCTGCGTGTGCTTCTGCCGTATTCGCTTTATTTACAAGACGCTCCTCACCATAACCTATTGTACTGATACGCTCTCTTGAAATACCATCTTTTACTAACTCATCGGCAACATCGTCTGCACGCTTTTGAGAAAGCTTTTTATTGTAGCCAGCATCACCCACTGCTGAAGCATGACCCTCAAGTAGTACAGTTGTATCTGTATACTCTTTCATGAATTTTGATACCGCAGCTATATCATCAAAATATCTTTGTTTAACAATGGCTGAGTCATGTGGGAAAGTGACTAATAGCTTAGTAGTTACTTTAGACTCTTCGTATAAAGTGCACCCGTCACTATCAACTGCATCTGTTACTGGTGTGTTGGCGCATTTGTCATTAGCATCAATCACGCCGTCGTTGTCACTATCTAGAGGAGCAACTACTGCAGCTTCAACCACAGGCTCAGGAGCAGGCTCAACCGGTGCTACTGGCGCCGATTTTTGACCAAAGAAGTAGTTTATACCTAATTTAGCGCCAACATCTGTGTAGCCTTTGTCTAAACCTTGGTAAACACTGGTTTCAGCATTAACAAAAAAGTTGTCTGTAACAAAGTGTCGGTAACCTACACCTGCGTTTACAAACGTGTTGTCATCAACAACATCAATATCTTTCAGACCAAATAAACCGTAGAAAGGACCGCCACCAAAGTGGTAAAGTGCATCGATACCGTAACGTTCGCCGTCAATATCGTTGCGGTTATTCAATACTTTGTCGTGAGCATTAAAGTCTAGGTCTGCGTACTCTAAACGCGCACTCCAGTAATCATTAAAGCGGTAGCCTAATTCAGCACCCCAGCCTGTTGACTCATTAACGTCAAGGCCAGCTTGCTCACGCATGTTTTTCCACGAAGCATCGTAATAATCGCCGAATGCACCGATGTAAAAGCCTTCTTGCTCGGCTGCGAAAGTAGATGCGCTAGTTGCAGCTAACGCAATAGCCATTGTAAGTGATTTTAATTTCATTGTTTTCTTCCCATTTTAACAACTAAAAATGTAGCTAAGCATTGCTAGCTCTTCTAACTTACCTATACAGTAACTGAGTCTTTGTTAATCAATACTTAACGCAAATATATTTTTTCAATATCTAGGATAATAAAACTAGCTCATAAAAAATGTCGATGAACACAGGCTAGCTCAAAAAGCAAACAATCGCTTTAAACCCCACACGATCACTGGCTTTTATGGAGTTATGGTATCACCCGTTCATAGTTTGCTCTATGAATGAACGTCGCTGGGGTAAAAAATGACCTTTTATATTCATTTTAAAATGCAATAAACCATACTTAAGTACCGCAAAAAGTACGATAATTCTTATCATCTTCGGGCGGCGTTTGAAACTCAGTGGCCTGCGCATGGCTTGTGTAAGGGCTCGACATCACTTTGCTAAAACGACTGAGTAGCTCACTATCCCCATGCGTAGTGTACTGCGTAATAATATCTTCAATAATATGGTTACGTGGGATCACGCTCGGATTGGCTTGTCGCATCACTTGATAGCTGTGCTCATTAGTTCGTGTTTGCCATTGCTGTGCCCAAGAGGTAAGTGCTAATGGTATTTCAGCTTGCCCATTTAACGACTCAGTGAGTGCATTAAAAGTATTGGTATAATCAAGCTGGTGTTGTTTTAATAACCCTAGTAACTCCCCCACCAGCTCATTATCTTTATCATCAGCTATTGTTAGCCCTAACTTTTGTGCCCACATAGCGCTAAATTGCTGATTAAATTGCGTTGAAAAGCCCTCAATTAAAGGCGTCATCATTGCCACCGCTTGCTCGTCATCGTCACTGATCAGCGCTATTAGACTCTCTGCTAAGCGGGCACAGTTCCAACTTGCCATGTTTGGCTGATTACCAAACGCATAACGCCCTTGTTTATCAATAGAGCTAAACACGGTATCAAAATCAAACTGGTTCATCATGGCACATGGACCGTAATCTATGGTTTCACCACTAATTAAGGTGTTGTCGGTATTCATTACCCCATGAATAAACCCCACCCTCATCCAACTTACGACTAAGTTAACTTGATTGGTTATCACTGCGGCTAAAAAATCTAAATAACGCTGAGCGCCAGTGCTGTTAATCTCGGGATAGTGTCTTTGAATGGCTAAGTCGGCTAAGTTTTTTAGGCTAGTAACGTCACCTTGAGTGGCTAAATATTGAAACGAGCCCACCCGAATATGACTGCTGGCGAGTCGGGTTACAATAGCACCTGGTTGAGGTGGGTTGCGATAAACGGTTTCGCCACTGCCAACCACGGCTAAACAACGCGTTGTTGGAATGCCAAGCGCGTGCATAGCTTCGCTCATTACGTACTCACGAATAGCTGGACCTAATGCACAGCGGCCATCGCCTCCGCGCGAAAATGGCGTAGCACCAGCGCCTTTTAATTGCAGATCCCAAAGCTGATTTTTATCATCGCTAATCGCACCGAGCAAATGTGCCCTACCATCCCCTAGTCGCGGTGAAAAGTGACCAAACTGATGACCAGAATATCCCAGTGCCACCGCAGAAATCGCTTGGGGTTCATTACCGCTAAATATATTTGCTCGAGAATCGGCACTCACCTGTATATTAAATTGCTTAGCTAGGGGCTCATTCCATAACAATAACTGTGGCGCTGTCACCTTGGCTGGATGATCGCTAATTGCAAACCCCTCACCAATGTCGGTATACCTTGGCACTAATTTCATGTTTAATCCTATTGTTTTTGGCTGATACCTACGCGATTGTCACCTACACCATAAGCGACAATTAAGCTTAGCTCTTGCATGCTTAAGCCGCTTTGCTGCTGCAGTTCATTAAAGAATGCCTGCGCCGCACTTAGTGACTTTTTAGTTTGTAATCCGCCATCTATAATTTTATGGGCACGCAAATAGCTTTCTACGTCTCTTGAAAGTAAAAAAGTATCTTTTCCTAAGGCGCGCAGCGCATAAGGGCCGGTATTACCACCAAGCCTTGCACCATGCTTTTTTAAATACGCCCACAAGCCAATAATATCTTCACTTGGCCAGTTAGCAATAAACTCACTAAAGCTGCCGTATTGCTCTGCAACTTCGTGGATCATATACGCATTTTCAGTAATAGTTTTTACTTTTTTATAATTGCGCACAATCCGTTCGTCACTGGCTTTTTGTTCTAACATGTCTGGTGGCATCATCAATAGCTTTTCAACACTAAAATCCCAAAAAACCTCTCTAAATCCGGCCCACTTACTGTTGATCACCGACCAATAAAAACCACTTTGAAAAACTTTCCGAGTAAATTCTTCTAGCCAATCATCATCACTTAATGTGACGAGTTGCTTTGTTGATAAAGGTTTTGCGAGTAACAACTTAAGCATTTTTTCAGAGCCCTTTCGCTCTACCGCTCGCTTATAAATATCACTAAATTTTTCCATCTGCTTAATACCTTACTTCGACAATAGTACTAGTGTACGAGAAAAGCAGCTAATACGTAATAACTGTCAATCAGGATGAATCTATCTATATTTAGTCACTTGACACCTAGACGGCTAAAGTGGTTTAATCGCCACACTTACCCTATTACATTGTATTTGCTGATTGATTTTTCAATAGCAAGTGCAAAGGGCTGGAAGAGGTGCGTTATTCAGGTAGCGTATGTTAGGAGCGCAAACTCCATTGAGCATACGTGAGGGGAATTAACGCCGAGAGGTAACACTTTTTTGTGAAAGGTTGCTTCGGGCGACTAGGCTGAATCCTAGCGACTGTCACCAATAACATATTTGGTGGAGAGCTTCTGGTCTTAGTATAATAAGGCCGTGCGCCCTATTATTTAAGCCCATTCGCTCTTCGAATTATAAACACATTCAAAGAGTCAGGCATCCTAAATACCCGCCAAAAACTCGACGAATGCCCTATAAGTTCGTGAGAGATGATCAACAACTTCAATATTAACAATTTCCATTTATGGACTGCGCTGATCACCCCATTTGATCAAAATGGCCTAGTTGATTACGCAACCTTAGACACCTTGGTGGCCGAACAAGAAGCCGCTAACAATGGCATTTTACTGCTAGGTAGCACCGGCGAAGGGTTAGCCCTTACCCTCAAAGAACAGCAAGCCATCGTAGAGCATGTCTGCCAATTACAGCCGAGCGTCCCCCTTATGGTTACGGTAGGCGGTAGTAACTTAAAGCAACAGCTTGAATGGGTTAATTACTGCAACCAGCTGCCTATCCATGGTTTTTTACTCGGCTCGCCTTTGTATGCCAAACCCGGTGCAGTGGGGCAAACGCATTGGTTTGAAAGCTTACTCAATGCCAGTTCTCATCCTTGTATGCTTTATAACGTACCAGGACGTAGTGCGGTTAGCATTCCCATTGCAACCATTGAAAACCTCAAACAACATAAAAATTTATGGGCACTGAAAGAAGCCAGTGGCTCTATCTCTCAATTTGAAGCCTATCGACAAGCAGCGCCTGAACTAGCCATTTTTAGTGGTGACGATGCCCTCATGCCTTATTTTGCCCAAGCAGGTGCAAAAGGTTTAGTGTCGGTTGCAGCCAATGCATGGCCAGTGCAAACCCATGAGTTTGTAAAGCGCAGTTTAAGCGGCCAACACCCTAATCTTTTTGTCCAGTGGTCTAGCGCTATCAATAGCTTATTTTCAGTAGCAAACCCTATCCCAGTCAAAGTGTTAATGCATTTACAAGGGCGTATTAGCAGTCCGCATTTACGTCCACCTTTAACACACCTTGAGCTGACACACACAGATGACATTTCATCGGCAAACAACACCATTTTATCTTGGCATTAAATACAGGTTTTTATAATGAGCTGGTTAGAACTATTAAATAATTTAGAAACGGGCGCGGTTCGCGCAGCAACACAAGACGAAAACGGCCAATGGCACGCTAACGTAGAAGTAAAGCAAGGCATTTTAGAAGCCTTTAAAAACGGTCAAAACACCGAGTTTGCTGGCGGTTTTGTTGATAAACATAACTTAGCGCCGCAAAGCTTTGAAGCCACAGCAGGCGTTCGCATGGTACCCGGTGGTTCAAGTGTGCGCCGTGGTGCACATGTTGCCAAAGGCACTATTATTATGCCACCTGCGTACGTAAATATTGGTGCATTTATTGACGAGGGCACTATGGTAGATAGCCACGCGCTCGTAGGGTCGTGTGCTCAAGTAGGTAAAAATGTGCATTTAAGCGCAGCGGTACAATTAGGCGGAGTACTTGAGCCCATTGGTGCCAGCCCTGTGGTCATAGAAGACGATGCATTCATTGGTGCAGGCTGTGTGATTGTTGAAGGCGTGGTAGTTAAAAAAGGCGCGGTACTTGCCCCAGGTGTTCGCTTATCTGCAACCATCCCTGTTTATGACTGCGTAAATGAGCGCCAGCTTGATAAAGGCGAAGCAATCCCTGAATACGCGATTGTGATCCCAGGCTCTCGCCCTGCGTCAAACGATTGGGCGCGCGAGCAAGGCTTAAGCATGTCGTGTGCGTTAATTGTTAAATACCGTGACGAGCAAAGTGATGCGTCATTATTGCTTGAAGAGGTTTTACGTTAATGACCTTTTTGAGCACGCCCGTTAAAACCGCTATTGATAAGCTAGCAACTGAGCTTGATACGCCCTTTTTTGTTTATGATCTTGATTCACTAAACACACATTTAACGCGTTTAGTGGCACAAACCGAGGTAAAACTCTGGTATGCAGTTAAAGCGAACCCGTTATCTAGCGTGATCCAACGCTTAAATAACGCTGGTTTTAACTTTGATGTCGCCAGTAAAGGCGAGCTTGAGCAAGTCCTTGCTCAAGGAATTAACAGTGAACGCGTGCTCAACACGGGGCCTGCAAAAAGCCCTAAACAAATTAAGCACTTTATTGCGCGTGGCGTGCGTACCTTTGTGGCCGAAAGTCTCAATCAGGTACGTTGGCTCAACGAACAAGCGATTGCTCAGCAGTGCCAGTTGCAGGTTTTATTAAGGGTACAATTACGCTGGCCCGAGGGTGATAAAAACCCGCTAGGGGGCGATAGTCTTACTCCATTTGGCTTAGGGTGCGACGAGTGGCAGGCGCTAAATACCAGTGACTACTGTGCACTTAATTTTGACGGTCTGCATATTTTTCAGTGGGGCAACATGCTTAGCAGCGACAAACTCGCTGAGCTGTGGACACAAATGATTACGCCGTTAAGGCAACTTGCTGAGGATTTAAATATTAACCTCAAGGTGCTGGATTTAGGTGGTGGTTTAGGTATTCCCTATACGCTTGATACGCCCACTCTAAGTTGGGATGCACTCATAGAGGCGCTTGCAAAAATTAAATGCGATGCGGGGGTTACTGAGCTATGGATGGAACTAGGTCGCTACGCTGTAGGCGAATGCGGCCACTACGCCACACCTGTTGTTGAGCGTAAACTAAATTACGGCCAACAACAGGTGATTATGAGCGGCGGCATTAATCATTTATTGCGCCCTGCGGTCACCAGTCAAGATTTCCCTGCGCGTTTATTACGAGATTCAAACGCAGCAAATCAAGCAATGAGCCTATACGGCCCCTTATGTACTGCACTTGATTGCTTAGGAGAGCACCAATTACCCAGTGATTTAAATGAGCAAGACTGGCTAGTATTTAGTCAATGCGGTGCCTACGGTTTTACCGAAAGTATGCCGTACTTTTTATGCCATGAGCTGGCCGGTGAATATGTTATCCACAATGGCGTATTGAGTTGCGTGCGACAAGCAGAAGATGCAAGCCACTACTTGAGATAAAAAAGATGAATAACACCATAGCTATAAGCCAAGAAAACATTGTAGTTGGTGAAGTGGCAAATGGCCTACCACTGACTATTCCTGTCTATCGTTTAAAGGGCGATGGCACAGGCCCAAGTGTGTATATACAAGCTAATATGCATGGTGCCGAAGTACAAGGTAACGCGGTTATTTATCAGCTACTTGAACAGCTAAAAAACCTTAATTTAAAAGGTGACATTACCTTAGTCCCCTACGCTAACCCCATTGGCTGTAATCAAAAATCGGGCGAATTTACGCTTGGCCGATTCGATCCTATTACGGGGACTAATTGGAATCGTATGTATCACTGTAATAATCAGCTTGCATCACAGTTTGCAAAGCAATACTGCGACGCTGACGATACAGCTCTAAAAACAGCATTTAAAACCGCGTTAATTAATGATGTTGAGCAGCAACTTAATGGCCCAGACTATCGTTTAACAACGGGTAAACGCATAGCGCTAAACTTACAAAGACTAGCGCATCAGGCTGATATTGTTTTAGATTTACACACTGGCCCTATTTCTAGTCAGCACTTATATTGTCCTGAATATGCCACAGAAAGTGCCCGTTACTTTAATATTCCCCATGTGCTAGTGATCCCTAATGACTTTGATGGGGCAATGGATGAAGCGAGCTTTTGTCCATGGTGGCAACTTAGCGAGCAACTTGCTCAGCAAGGCCGAAATTTTAACGTACAAGTTGAAGCCTTTACGGTAGAGCTAGGAAGCCAAGAAAAAATAGATTTAAGCGCGGCACTAGACGATGCCAATAGTATTTTAAGTTATTTAAATCATAAGCAAGTATTTGTTGATGCCTCCTACAAGCCAAAGGTGATGACAAGGTATGGCTGCCAACTAAATGATTATATTGCTTACTATGCACCTATGGGTGGCATGGTTGAATACTTAGCCCCTCTTGGTGGGCACATTAAAGCGGGCGAACCTATAGCTAAAATACTGCGAATGGAACGCTACCTAAGCGAACAACCACTGCAAACATTAAGCTTTGATCTTGATGCGATTGCGATATTGCATTTTGCCTCAGCTAGTGTGAACCAAGGAACTGAGCTTTATAAGTTTTTTACAAACGTTTTTGAGCTTTAGCTCACCCCTTCTCATTGCGTGAGAGTCTAACTAGCGAGCTATTAGCTAGTTACCAAGTAAAAGCGACTTAGGTCGCTTTTCTTTTTGCTTTATTAAAGTTCAGGACAAATTCACCGTATACGTGTTAAAAATGCGCTATAATCACCACAAATCTGTTACTTCCCTCACTTACAAAGGAATTATAATGAGTTGGCGCCACTGGATACTACTCTCAACATTACTAAGTACTGCTGTTATTGCTGAAGAAACAGCAAAAAACGAGCAAAACAATGAACTTGAGCTGGTTAAACAATGTATATTAAATGAAGTGATAGGTGGAGACGGTAAGCAAACCCTCGATCAATTGCGCGAAAAATGCTCTGCAGTTGAAGAAAGCAAGCAGCTAACAGCTATCGATAAACGCCAAGCCCGTGAAGCGGTTGGCAAAAAGAATCGTAATGTAATTACGCCGCATAAACGTAATTATATTTTACCGGTTTCATATATGTCGAACCCAAACACTCGCCCGTTTGATGGATTTGCAGAATTAACCGATAAAAAAGATGGCGACCCTCTCGATAACCTAGAAGCTAAATATCAGTTATCAATTAAAGTACCTTTGTATGATGAGTTTGCCGACTCAGACCAAGCTATATTTTTTGGCTTTACACTGCAGTCATACTGGCAAGTATATAACGACGATATTTCATCTCCTTTTCGTGAGACTAATTACGAACCAGAAATTTTCTGGATTAATTACTTAGACCCTGAAAACGTTTTATGGGGCGATGAAATGGCAATAGCCATTGGTATTTCGCACCAATCAAATGGCCGTAGTCAACCAAACTCGCGTTCTTGGAACCGTATATATGCCGATTTCATTTGGGAAAATGACGGCTTTGTATTCAGCTTTAAGCCTTGGTACCGCATTCCTGAAAATGAAAAGCCTGCGCCGTTAGATGCACGAGGTGACGATAACCCTGATATCTATAAATACATGGGTTACTTTGAATTTGGTGGCGCGTATCGCTTTCACGATCATGAATTTAGTTTTATGACTCGTAATAATTTAAATTCAGATAACCGCGGGGCAATTCAGCTTGATTGGTCATTCCCTCTATGGGGAAGAGTACGCGGCTATGCGCAGTACTTTAATGGCTATGGTGAGAGTTTAATAGACTATAACGCCGATATTGAACGCTTTGGTGTCGGTATATTACTGACTGACTTACTGTAATAACCGCTAATAAAAAAGCCAAGCAACTCGCTTGGCTTTTTCGTTTATTCTTATTACTTTTTAACCACAAACTGCCCTTCAAACTGAGCAACTATTTGATCACCATCAAAAATGGTTACTGGCACTAAATAGCTCGCCTTACCCGCCTCTTGTAACTCTATTAAGTTACCTTTACAGGTTTGAATATCAACACAGCCTTTAGGGTCGGTATTAAGTGGTTTTAAGTATTTAATATTAGCATCGGCTAACACTATATTACCCTCAAGTCCGGCTTCTTTTAATGCTAAGTACGTTGCTCCCCAACCCGTTAGTGTAGCTAGGCTATAAATAGAGCCTGCAAACATGGTGTTGTGTAAGTTTAAGTTAGCATTTAAATCTGCACGAGTAGTAAATTGCCAATCGGTGTAGCTTTCTACTTTTATCCCCATTGCATCACTAATAGGGATTGATTCACGCCATGTATTTTGCAGTACTTGAGTCCAATTAGGGTGACGAAACCAACCTGGCTCACTCGGCTTAAGCTTAACCATTTTATAATGTTGAACATCACCATAGGCTAAATGCGCTTTTTCTTTATTTTCGTAGCCATGGCGCTGATAAAATTCCAGGGCACGTTCGCGAGCAAACAGCACTAATTCATCAGCATCTTGATTCCACGCTATTTTTTCTAGCTCATGTAATAAGCGACTGCCAATATGTTGATTACGGTTACCCTCTGCAACCGCCATATAACGTACTTGAGCTTGTTGCTGATTATTAAAGTGCAAACGCGCCACACCCAGTACTTCACCTGCTTTATTTTTAATAAAGCGGTGTTCAGCTTCTTGCTCTAAATCGTCTTGCTCAGAACCACGAGGTTCGCCCCATGGTGCACGTAAAACTTGCCAGCGTAATTGATAATAGGCTTGCCAGTCTTCACTACTTTGAGGGGTGCTCACTTGAAACATACAGACTCCATAAATTAAAAATGTAAAAATATTACGCTGTGCATTTTGTGAAAAACACCATACTCGATCTGGGTAAAACTGCAAATACGACTTTGGTTTTCTATAAATGACTGTAAAAAATTAATGACAAAATCGATTGCGCTTTACCCCTGCTGGTTTATGCTCAATACCATGAATAAATATATCCATGATAGCAGTGGCCTGATCAGCAGGCACTTTATTGAGCATAGTTCATCACTAGGCCAGTTACTTTATTGGCATAATCAACATGGCATAAATATACAAGTTCGAGAGCATCAACAACTGCGCTGGCTACTTATTAACAACACCTTGCAATCAGTTATTTTAACCCGGAGCCCACAAGTATTACTGTTTCCTCACCTTGCCTATTTAGCAACGGTTTGGCAGCAACGACCAGCGCCTAAAAAAATACTTGAGCTCGGTTTAGGTGGCGGTGCCATACGCAACTACCTGTTAAAGCAGTACCCTCGAGTACAGCTGACTTCAGTAGAAAAAAACCCTCATATAATTGACTGTTATCAAGATTTTTTTGCCCTTAATGAACAGGGCCAAATTTACTGTGAAGACGCACAAACAGTTTTAAAGTCAGCGGTGAATATAGATTGGATTATTTTAGATTTATTTAGTGAACTAGACGCCCCTAGATTCTTATTCGATTTATGTTTTTATCAAACAATTTATGAGGCGCTTGCTCAGCAGGGCATCTTATTTATTAACTTTTTATCGCAACATAGCTCCCAACTTACGCAGCTACAACTTGTGCTTAAGCGCGTGTTTGGGGGAGCCGTTAGTATTAAAAAGATCACCGGATTTGTGAATCACATTGTGGTTGTAGAAAAAACACTTTAAGCGGTTAAATTAAAGGTAACCGGACCGTCGTTACATAAACTAACCTGCATATCGGCTGCAAATACACCGGTAGCGACCTTTATACCGAGTAATTTAGCCTGCTCAACAAAGTAATTATATAATGCTTGCGCTTGATCTGGTGTGGCTGCCGATGAAAAACTAGGACGCATGCCTTTTTTGGTATTAGCTGCAAGTGTAAATTGCGATATGACTAATAGCTCGCCTTGTATGTCTTTAAGACTGAGGTTCATTTTATCGTTTTCATCACTAAAAATTCGATAATTACTGACTTTGTGCAATAGTTTATCAGCAACACGCTCATCATCTTCTTTTTCAACACCAAGCAGTAATACAATACCTTGCTTTATTTCGCCAACAATCTGTTTTTCTATTGCTACGTTAGCGTGTGTTACCCGTTGAATTAGTCCTTGCATTTATTCACTACCCTCTGCTTGTTGCTCTTTTTTATTGTAATGTTGCATGTTAATACACACAGTAAATTCAGCACCTAGTAGCACGACTACCCACGACAAGTATACCCATACAAACAAAATAGGAATGGTTGCTACCGCACCATAAATCACTTCGTATGATGGAAAATGGCTAATGTATAAAGCAAAGCCTTTTTTGGTTAACTCAAATAACATTGCAGCAAACAGTGCACCAGGAATAGCGGCCCTAAATGAAACTCGCGTATTCGGCACTAAGGTATACAGCATGATAAAACCTGCCATAGAAATAGCATAAGGGAGTAGTTTTAATAAAAAACCACTAAACCCAGGGATCCCCTGATCAGCAAACGACACTAGTGACACAATATAAGAGGTGACACCAATACTCGCACCCAGTAGTACAGGTCCCAAGCTCAGTACCATCCAATACACAGCAAAGGATATCATCATTGGGCGTTTTTTCTTTACTCGCCAAATACGGTTTAGTGTGGCATCTACATTACGAATAAGTAGCAAGGCAATGGCTGCCAAAAAACCAATACCTACCGCCGTCATTTGATTAGCATTACCAGCAAACGAGCTAATATGTTCTTTAATAACATCGGAAGAAGTCGGCACAAAGTTAGTAAATAAAAAACTTTCAATGGCTAAACGGGTCGATTCAAACCCCGGAAAAGCAGAGAAGATTGCCACACCCACCGCTATCAACGGAACCAACGACAACAAGGTAACGTATGCTAAATACCCTGCATTAATGGTTATTTGATCGTCTATACAGCGATTGAAATATTGCATCCACCAGCCTGGTTGCTGTTTTAGAAACACCTTAGCTTGCTGTTTATAATGAGAGAGCTTATCATTCATACAATTAACTTTGTTGGTGAGCTTTTGATTATAATAACAATCAAGGCCATAATTTACAGCATTAACACTCGTAAATAGGAATTCAGATGAAAAAACAAACATTATTAGGGACAGCCATACTCTCGTTAATGCTGATGCTTTCAGGTTGTCAGTCGGCTTATTATTCGGCAATGGAAAAAGTAGGTGTCCATAAACGTGACATCCTTATTGATCGCGTTGAAGAAACGAAAGACTCACAACAAGAGTCGCAAGAAGAATTTCAATCAGCACTCGAGCGTCTAACTACTTTAATTAATTTCGATGGTGGTGAGTTGCAAGACGCTTACAATCAACTTAATGACGATTACGAGTCGAGCTTAACGGCGGCAAATGAAGTATCAAGTAACATAAATAAAGTAGAAGATGTTGCTGATGCGTTGTTTGATGAGTGGAGCGATGAGTTAGAGCAATACAAAAGCGCCTCACTTAAGCGTCAAAGCAGTAAAAAACTAGCTGCAACTCAGCGCCAATTTAGCCAATTACTTCGCTCAATGCGCAGCGCTGAGAGCAAAATGGAGCCAGTATTATCGTCTTTACAAGATAACGTGCTTTACTTAAAACATAACTTAAACGCACAAGCGGTAGCCGCTATAAAAGGTGAGTTTACTAACCTTAAGCGTGATATTCAGTTACTCATGAATGACATGAATAAGTCGATTGAAGACTCAAATAAATTTATTGAGCAAATGAATACCGTGGGCTAATTACTATAAGTCCGTTTAATAAGCCTACTAAATTGTAGGCTTTTTTATTGTTACTTTTTGTTACCTTTAAGCTCTTCGTTAATCCGCTGTTGTTGTTATACTTTTACAAAATAATAATTAGAACAGTAAAATGAAGTTTAAAGCTATCACCCTAATACTTGCATGCACAATGCTCAGCGCCTGCCAAACAGCTAACCATGTTGAAGTTATTGCAGGGGAGCAAACCATTACCCCGCTACATAAAGAAGGCGAGCGAGAAGGACGCTTTCATAACCTCTACCCCGGGAAAAAAACTTACCCGACTACCTGTAAAAGCAACTGCTACCCAACTAGCCCAAAACTACAATGCGAAAAAGACAGCGAAAACTGCCAATTTATTGGTGAACAACTGCCCATTAATTTAAATACTGGCTTTAGCTTACGCTGGCTGGGACACGCTGGGTTTATGATCCGCACGCCTAACGGACAGCAAGTGTTACTCGATCCTGTAAAAGAGCAGTTTGACTCACCTGTAGATTTAGCATTTAGACTAGCCTCTGGGTTTTACCGACAGCCCGGCGATTGGCTCACAGATAGTGAACTGAAAAACTTAGACGCTGTGATGTACTCGCATATTCATTACGATCACTTTAATAAAGCAGATATAGAAGAGATCGGTAATAAACCTCGCTACTTAACACCACTAGGCATGGCCGACAACTTCCCCACAGGCGGGTTTAATATTAGTGAAATGGCGTGGTATGCAAAAACAAATATTGGCGATTTAGCTATCCATGCCTTGCCTGCTCATCACTTTAGCAGTCGTGTATTAGTGCCCTTTATTTATGAAGACAACGATAAAGACTTATGGAATGGCTGGCTACTTGAACAAAATGGCAGCTCCTTATTTTTTGCAGGCGACACTGGCTATTCAAAACACTTCAGCGATATACAACAAAAATATGGCGATATTGATGTGTGCTTAATGCCTATAGCTTCTTACTACAGCGAAGACAACCCTAAATGGTATCGTTACGTTCATACAACCCCAGAAGACGCTCTAACAGCAGCACAAGAACTTAACTGTAAAATAATGATACCTTGGGGATACGGTAACTCATCATGGAAAATGGGCGATCGCACGAGTCATTCAGCTTTACTGCGTTTATTGTATATGCACAAAAAGATGGGCTCGAAAATACCCCTGCATATTTTTAATGAAGGTGAGAGTATTAAACTTTAATCAGTCATTTACAAAATTAGTAATAACTTCTCTGCTGAACTATGTTTAATTAACTAAAAAGTGTGGAGGTTTTATGTTTCTTGTACGACTTATTTACGCCAGCAAAATAAGTAGTGATTTTGGGCCTGAAGATATAGAAAATATTTTACAAAGTGCTAGAACCTATAATGTAAAAACAAACGTCACCGGCATGTTAGTTTTAGCAATGATTACTTTTTACAATGTCTGGAAGGCTCTAGAACCGCTGTAAATAATACCTACCAACAAATATTAAACGATAAACGTCACCATAATGTAATTATGCTCAACTATACCCAAATTCCTGAAAGAGAGTTTGAAAAATGGTCAATGGGCTATGTACCGCAATCTAAGCTAACCGAATCACTGAATCTCAAGTTTTCAGGCTCCATTGATTTTAATCCTTTTAAAATGTCTGGAGAAAGTGCGCATTTATTAATGCTCGCATTAAAAGACAGCATAGCAGGCACAATCAGTTAGTATAAAAATAGACTACGAGATTGGTTTTAATAGCTATTTAAGCCAAGCTAAATCATCCTTAATTGATGAGATGACTAATGAAAAAAACACTACTTGCTTTTAGCTTACTTTTTACCCAGCCCTCATGGCTATTAACGTTAGTCATACACCAACAGCTATTACTATTGATGGGGTTTCTGAAAGTGCATGGGACAAAGCCACTTGGCATAATATGCCATACTTAATGGACGGCACCCTACCAGACTCAGACAAGGATTTTAAAGGTCGCTACAAATTACTGTGGGATGAAGATTATCTTTACTTGCAAGCCGATATTGCTGATGATGTACTAATTGATACGCACCCAGATCCAACGGTAAAATATTGGGATGATGATGCCCTTGAAGTTTTTATTGATAGCGACGCATCTGGTGGTAATCACAAATTTAACCATACAGCATTTGCTTATCATATTGGCCTTGATAACCAAGCTGCCGATTATGGGCCTGATAAAAAAGCGCATTTATATACCGACCATTTAGTTAGTAACTGGAAACGCAATACCACTGCGCCCTATAACATCACGTGGGAAGTGGCGATAAAACTCTACCCGAATGATTATCAACAAGGCGCACAAAACACTCCGCTTAAATTAACGCCAAAGCAAGTAGTCGGTTTTATGCTCGCATATTGCGATAACGACGGCAGTAAAGTTCGTGAGCACTTCATAGGTTCACACGAAGTACAGCCTGTTAACGGCAGTCGCAACCTTGGCTATATAGATGCTGATGTGTTTGGAAAAATCACTCTACTACCGAAAAAGTGATGAAGTTAGCGAACTGGCCTTTTTGTTGGGTTGAGTGCAACGAAACCAAAAAAATAGGGGTTTTACATTATCAGTTGTTTTAGCTCTTACTCTTTTACTTCTCATTCTCTTCTCTTTGTGTAAATATTTTTAAGTGAATTTTTTACAAAGAGGGTAAGAGGCGCTGCGCTTTTAGAGCTCAATACTGATAACTAAAAACTGAAAGCTTCTCTTACTTTAAAAACAAAAAAGCCGCTGTATTTTGCAATACAGCGGCTTTTAAAATCATTATTCTAAATTAATAGATTATGACTTAGGAGCACGACCCGCACGTTTACGCTCATTTTCAGTTAAATGACGCTTACGAATACGAATGTTCTCAGGTGTTACTTCTACTAACTCATCATCAGCAATAAACTCAAGCGCTTGCTCAAGTGAATAGTTAAGTGCTGGTGTTAGTGTTTGTGCTTCATCTGTACCAGATGCACGAACGTTAGTAAGTTGCTTACCTTTAAGTGCATTAACTGTAAGGTCGTTATCACGGCTATGAATACCGATAACCATACCTTCATAAACTTCAACACCGTGACCGATAAATAAACGGCCGCGCTCTTGTAAGTTAAATAATGCGTTAGTAAGTGCTTTACCAGTTGCGTTTGCAATCATTACGCCGTTCTTACGAACACCTAGCTCGCCACCTTTGTGCGGACCGTAGTGGTCGAACGTATGGTAAAGTAAACCAGAACCCGACGTTAATGTCATGAACTCAGTTTGAAAACCGATTAAGCCACGGCTTGGGATCATAAAGTCCATACGCATACGGCCTTTACCATCTGGTGCCATGTCAGTTAGCTCACCTTTACGAAGACCAATTTGCTCCATGATAGAACCTTGATGCTCTTCTTCACAGTCAATTGTAAGTGTTTCATACGGTTCTTCTAACACACCATCAACAGTACGTAAGATTACTTCTGGACGAGAAACAGCAAGCTCGTAACCTTCACGACGCATGTTCTCGATTAAGATACCTAGGTGTAATTCACCACGACCTGATACACGGAAGCTATCTGGGTTATCTGTATCAGCAACACGAAGTGCTACGTTATGTACTAATTCTTTGTCTAAACGCTCACGAATATTACGTGATGTTACAAACTTACCTTCTTTACCACAGAAAGGAGAGTTGTTTACAGAGAACGTCATTGTTACTGTTGGCTCATCAACACTTAGTGGTGGTAATGCTTCAACGTTGTTAGGGCAACAAAGCGTATCTGAAATCTTAAGCTCGCCTAAACCTGTTACTGTTACGATGTTACCAGCGTAAGCTTTATCAGTTTCAATACGCTCAAGGCCTAAGTAGCTTTGTACTGAACCAATCTTACCGTTACGAGTTGTGCCGTCTGCACTGATAACCGTAACTTGTTGGTTAGGTGCAACAGAACCACGTTTAATACGACCAATACCAATTACACCCTTATAAGAGTTGTAATCAAGCTGTGAAATCTGCATTTGGAAGTCACCTTCAGGATCTGCATCCGGTGGTGATACTTCGTCAACGATCATCTTAAACATAGGTTCCATGTTATCTGATGGTTCGTCTAAATCTAATGTAGCCCAACCATTGATTGCTGATGCGTAGATTACTTTAAAATCTAACTGCTCATCAGTTGCGCCTAGGTTGTCGAATAAATCAAAGATTTGATCCATAACCCAATCAGGGCGAGCACCTGGCTTATCAATTTTATTGATAACAACGATTGGCTTTAAGCCTTGCGCGAATGCCTTTTGCGTTACGAAACGCGTTTGTGGCATTGGGCCTTCTTGAGCGTCAACAAGTAGTAGTACTGAGTCAGCCATCGAAAGTACGCGTTCAACTTCACCACCGAAGTCGGCGTGTCCAGGAGTATCTACGATATTGATATGGTAATCATTCCAAGATATAGCGGTGTTTTTCGCTAAAATGGTAATACCACGTTCTTTTTCAATGTCGTTTGAATCCATCACGCGCTCTTCATTACCGCCGCGTGTTTCTAATGTACCTGATTGCTCAAGTAGTTTATCAACCAGTGTTGTTTTACCGTGGTCAACGTGGGCGATAATTGCTATATTTCTTAACTTTTCGATACTCATATGTTCACTCAGAGAAATTGATCTCATTGATCCTGCAGGGGGCTATACGTACTCACCTGCGCTTTCACGAGATGTCCCAGCATAGGATTTAAAAGGGCGCATATTATCCCCTATAAATGGAATGGATGAAAGTTTATCCAAAATAAAATTTCAAACTTTCGCAATAAAATAATTAACCCTTTGTTTTAAAATAATTAATTTTGATGATTAATTTTTATAAATTTATCTCAAAAGGTGGTTTTGAGTTAATTTAAAGCGACTTTACTGCGCATTTTGCATTTTCTTTGTGTTAGTCTAAGGTGATTAATTTGCAAGCAATTATGACTCTGTAAATGTTGCACCTTTTTGGAATTATTACGCACCAAAATAGTGCTTAATCTATATCACCTTTATGTTGTTTATATATTTTTACATAAAAAACAATAGATTATAATAGTGGCATAAAATCAGCTTGTTAGTATTTAAAGTATCTAAGCAGCAATAATAAAACCCAATAGTTGGAGGACACATGTCACAATCGGTTTTAGATTTTATTAAAGAAAATGACGTTAAGTTCATTGATTTACGCTTTACTGACACAAAAGGTAAAGAGCAACATGTTTCTATTCCTCATCATCAAGTTGATGAAGACTTTTTTGAAGATGGAAAAATGTTCGACGGTTCTTCAATTGCTGGCTGGAAAGGCATTAATGAATCAGACATGGTGTTATTACCTGACGCAGATTCAATCAAGCTTGACCCTTTCACAGAAGAAACAACGCTAATCGTTCGTTGTGACGTGGTTGAGCCTTCTACATTACAAGGTTATGAGCGCGACCCACGCTCAGTAGCTAAACGCGCTGAAGAGTACATGCGCTCTACTGGTATTGCTGATACCGTTTTATTTGGTCCAGAGCCAGAGTTTTTCGTATTTGACGACGTTAAATACAAGTCTGACATGTCAGGCTCAATGTATAAAATTGATTCTAAGCAAGCAGCTTGGAACTCAGATAAAGAATATGCAGATGGCAACACAGGCCACCGTCCAGGTGTTAAAGGCGGTTACTTCCCAGTTGCACCTGTTGATGATTTCCAAGATTGGCGTTCTGCAACGTGTTTAGTTCTTGAAGAGCTAGGGCAAGTTGTTGAAGCACATCACCACGAAGTGGCGACTGCCGGTCAGAATGAAATCGCAACTCGTTTTAACACTATGGTATTAAAAGCAGACGAAATCCAAGAAATGAAATATGTTATACACAACATGGCTCATTTATACGGAAAGACAGCAACCTTTATGCCTAAGCCTGTTGTTGGCGATAACGGTTCAGGTATGCACTGTCACCAGTCTTTAGCTAAAGACGGCGTAAACTTATTCGCAGGTGATAAGTACGGCGGTCTTTCTGAAGACGCGCTTTACTACATTGGTGGTATCATCAAACATGCTAAAGCAATCAATGCTTTTGCTAACGCGTCAACTAACTCGTACAAACGTTTAGTACCCGGCTTTGAAGCACCGGTAATGCTTGCATACTCTGCACGTAACCGTTCAGCATCAATTCGTATTCCAGTGGTTCCATCTGCAAAAGGTCGTCGTATTGAAGTGCGCTTCCCAGATCCAACTGCTAACCCATATCTTGCTTTCTCAGCAATGCTTATGGCTGGCCTTGACGGAATTAAAAACAAAATTCACCCTGGCGATGCGATGGATAAGGATTTATACGACTTACCAGCTGAAGAAGCAGCAGAAATTCCAACAGTGGCAGCCTCATTAGATGAAGCACTAGCGGCATTAGATGCAGACCGTGAGTTCTTAAACCAAGGTGGCGTATTTACTAACGACCTAATCGATGCTTACATTGCACTTAAGTCAAAAGAAGTTGAAAAACTTAACATGACAACTCACCCAGTTGAGTTTGAAATGTACTACAGCTGTTAATTTATTAACCGATAAATAATGTGTGTTTTAAGCCCGCTCTGCGGGCTTTTTTTATGGTAAATTTAACGGTTCTACACTAAAGTAAAGTATGTTTTAACAATGCAGGTTAGCAGGATGATAGGTAAGGTTTTATTGCTATTAATAGCTTTAATATTAAGCCTTAATAGCCATGCGAATAATAAAAAAATTTACGCATGGAAAGATAAAAATGGTGTACTGGTTTTTTCAGATACCCCTCAACCTGGTGCTAAAGAGGTAAAACTCACTAGCCAACACTTCAACATGCCTGCAACAAATACTGATATTCTTGATACTTCACCAACTAAAACAGCGGTAAAGTTTAAAATTAGTATTACTTCGCCAGAGCCCAACCAAACTATAAGAGAAAACACCGGCTCTGTGTATGTTTCAACTCAGATTGCGCCTCGGTTTGAAGCTGGATTTACCATTGGTTTATTTTTAAATGGCGTTGCCATTGGTGAACCTAGTGACACCACTACGCTGGCGTTAAGAGATGTAGAGCGCGGGCAACACACACTACAAGTTAAACTTTATAATAAACAAAACCAAGTAATTGCAACTAGCCCTGAGAGTGTATTTTTTATGCATCGCAAAGGCCTTAATATAGGTCGGTAATTGCAGTTAAGTACGCACAATTAGCGTATATTTTACTAAAAACCTTGCCTACCTCCCCAGGCGCACTAAAATGGTGCAATAATGATTAACAAAACACATTTTAGCCCAGAGCTACTAAATATAATTTGGCAAAACCAAACCACCGCCCTGATGTTACTTGATGAGAGCTTTACACTCATTTACGCCAACACCAGTGCCAGTGAATTACTTGGCTTAGGCGAAAAGCGCTTACCAGGACAAGCGTTCGATGATTTATTTAATTACCATTCTATAGACTTAAAACGTATTGCACAGTATTCGTTGGTTGATGGTGTAGACTGCCACCAGCATAGAGCTGACGTGGTGTTTATCGATTCTCGCCATGCAAAGTTAGCGGTCAGCACACGACGAATAAAGCATAACGATACCTTTTATATTTTATTTGAATGTCGACAAACTGATGACGAAATAAAGCACGATCAAGTCTCAAATCAAATGCATCAATACCAAGCTGCACGCAACTTAATTCGCGGTTTAGCTCATGAAATTAAAAACCCACTGGGTGGAATTCGCGGGGCGGCGCAATTATTGCAATATGAAGGTGATCAGCAAGAAAGAGATCAATGTGCAGAACTGATAATTGAACAAGCCGATCGATTGCGTGAATTAGTTGATAGACTCCTTGGGCCTAATCAGCTGCCGCAAAAATCGTATGGCAATATACATCAAACATTAGAGTCGGTTGTAAAACTCAGTACCTTAGATAACAACCGCGATATTCGGTTAGTGAAAGACTACGATCCAAGTATTCCTGATGTTTATATTGATCAGAGCAAAGTTCAACAGGTAGTGCTAAACATTGTGCGTAATGCACAACAAGCATTGATAGATGGTGGCGAAATAAAAATAAAAACGCGGATTAATTACCAGCATCGTCGTCCTGGCAAAGCCCCTAAAAAGGCACTACTTATTCAAGTAATGGATAACGGCCCAGGTATTGATGCTAATTTACGCGACACCTTATTTTACCCTATGACTACCAATAAAGAAGGTGGCTCGGGACTTGGACTATCTATAGCGCAAACCTTGATTGATCAACATGACGGCTATATCGAATGTGATAGTTGGCCGGGACATACTGAATTTAATATTTATCTGCCGTTTACAGATTAATACTTTGGAGTTTGCATGAAAACAGCTTGGCTTGTAGATGATGATGCCTCAATTCGCTTTGTACTAGAAAAAGCACTGACTCGCGCAGGGTTTGAAGTAGAAAGTTTTGCAGATGCGCAAAATGTACTTAACGCGCTAAAATTTAGTCAACCTAGTGTATTAATTTCCGATGTACGAATGCCTGGCATGGACGGTATGGCATTACTTGAGCTAATAGCAGAGCAAACGCCAGGGCTACCTGTGATCATTATGACCGCCCACTCAGACCTTGATTCAGCCGTTAATGCATTCCAAAAAGGCGCATTTGAGTATTTGGCCAAGCCGTTTGATTTAAATGAAGCGGTTGCACTGGTGGAAAGTGCGTATCGAGCTAATTCAACTAAAAAAACCAAACGTAAAAGCGCGCCCCCCAAAAGTGCCCATATTATTGGTGAAGCCCCGGCTATGCAGGAAGTGTTTCGTGCTATAGGTAAGCTGTCAGCATCAAGTATGAGCGTACTCATCAACGGTGAGTCAGGAACAGGTAAAGAGTTGGTTGCCAGCGCTTTACATAACCACAGCCCGCGTAAAGAAAACCAATTTATAGCCCTTAATATGGCCGCCATCCCTAAAGAATTAGTTGAATCTGAACTGTTTGGCCACGAAAAAGGCGCTTTTACCGGGGCTGATAGCGTGCGTAAAGGCCGCTTTGAACAAGCGAATGGCGGTACCTTATTTTTGGATGAAATCGGTGATATGCCACTGGATGTACAAACCCGCTTATTGCGTGTATTGGCCGATGGCGAATTTTATCGCGTGGGGGGTCATCAAAGTATAAAAGTAGATGTACGCATTATTGCTGCTACCCATCAAAATTTAGAAGAGCTGGTAAAGCAAGGTAAGTTTAGGGATGATTTATTTCATCGTTTAAACGTGGTTCGCCTGCGTTTACCTGCTTTACGCGAGCGTCCCGAAGATATAGAGCGCTTAGCGCTACACTTTTTACATAAAAGTGCAAAAGACCTGCAAGTAGATAGCAAAGTATTAAGCCCTAAAGCAATTAAACAATTGTGTTTATTTAATTGGCCTGGGAATGTTCGCCAACTTGAAAACACCTGCCGCTGGTTAACCGTTATGGCGCCAGGAGAGCTGATTGGCGAGCAAGATTTACCTCCTGAAATTATTGATAATGCCGCCGCAACCCAAGAAGGGGATTGGCTAGATTCATTTCAGCAGTGGCTTAATCAAGAATTTAAACAAGGTAAAGAAAATATTTGGCCGGATATTCAAGCCCAGCTAGAAACCCGCTTAATCAAAACAGCCCTCGCTAATTGTTCTGGCCATAAGCAAGAAGCTGCCGTAAAAATTGGTTGGGGTCGTAATACGTTGACCCGAAAATTAAAAGAGCGCAATATTAGCTGATTGTTAGAAGCATAGAGAAAGCATGAAGTTAATTGAAAACATCCCTTTGTTTAAGCAAATGGAAATTATAAATCGCTTAGATTTTTTTAAAGAATTCACACTCAATGAGCGCCAGATTTTGCTTGAGTCGTTTGGTTTACTTTATTTAATAAATAAAAATCAGTTTTTATTTAAAGAGTTTGATAACGACAAGCGACTGTTTATTGTGCTTAGTGGATCTTTAATGGTGTTTAAACACAATCACCTACTGGAACTGGGCAGTATAGAACCTGGTGAATTTATTGGTGAAGGTGCATTTATTAATAACCGAGAGCGCAGTATTAATGCACGCGCCAAAGAAAGCGCCATAGTACTGGCTATAACTGCAGATGCTCTCACCCGCCTACCTAATGTCATACGCGAAAAAATTAAAGACCGTATTATTGAAGGTATGAGCCTGCGCATTGCAAAACTCTCGGAGCATATAGAAGAGCACGGTTAACAGTTAACTTAATCCATATAAACAACCTGCATTGAGCAATTAAGCCAGCCTGGCTTATTTACATGGGCTGTTATGGTATATGTGTCTGATGGTTTTTCGCCAAAAGGAGTCTTAACCAATGGCTGTGAATGAGTGTAGGTTTGTGAATAATTGCTGTAGTAAATAACTAAATAGCCGTATAAATATTCCCATTTCAATGTGACTTTTGCGCCGCTGATTAATGTGAACTCAGCATGTTGATCAGTAAAGGTTACGACTAGGTCATTAAACTCATCTTTTTCGCACTGGGTTGTTCGCAACCGAGAAGGCATGGTAAAAGCGTCGTCTGCATTAGTATTTTTTAGGTAAAAACCGATATTACCATCACCATAAAAGTGATTTGCGCGTGTGGTGTAGCTAATTTCGGGTTGATAGCCTAACCCTTGCATAATAGTAGCTAACTGCTCTGTTTCTTGGCGTAAAATTCTATCATTTGATAATAGTAAAGTAGCTACGCCAAATTCCCGAGGAATGTCATGCTCAACATATTCGTAAGGTAGGGATTGTGTTTTGAGTGCGGCCTCTAACTGCTGGCGCTGTGAGTCCGATAAACCTTTACTAAATATATACACTGTAGGCTGTTGGCATGCACTCAACAATAGCATGAGTGCACACGCTAAAGTTCCATTTTTCATTATCACCCCCGCTGATTACAAGTGTAGTCTAAAGGAGTGATTTAAAATCGCAACTTAATTTATTTGGCTGTTTAACCTGAAGTCTGGTTATTTAGCCATGCATCGACACTCTGACGTTTGTACAGCACTTCATTAAATAACCGATGACGCTCAAATACTAGCTCACTTTGTTTGGTTTTAAGCCCGCTAGTTAGCTGGCTATGGGTATCGTTAAACTTAGAGATAACTGAAAAGCCACGTTCAGTGTCTTCTTTTACCTGTTGTGCTAGATGCGCTCTTACATCATCAGCGGTTAACAGATCTGAATGCTCTAAGCCCATTAGCTCTTTTTTCATCGCTAATCTTATGCCCATGTTTTACTCCATTATTTATATTCAATCTCTTATACGGCCGATATTGGCAATTAGCGCGCCAATGTGTAATTTTTTTCGCGTGAAGCTTAACCCTGAATTACTTCAGTTTTTTTTAAAGACTATAAAAAGAGATACAAAGTTTCATAAAAAATCACATAATCAACTCACCTAACAAGCTCACTTTGGTGCAAAATAGCCACTGAGCCTTTATACTACAGCTAATACCACCCCCACTGAGAAACATGATGAACGAAGAATATATAGAAGTTGAGTTAGAAGAAGAGCCTATAGAGCTGTGCAAATTATTAAAGGTATTAGATCTTGTTGAAGGTGGTGGTCAAGCAAAAAACCTAATTAGCGAAGGCTATGTCGGTGTTAACCATGAAATTTGTACAATCAAACGGAAAAAATTATACAGCGGTGATGTACTTGCATTTGATGGCGAGTTGTTTCAATTAACGTTAAGTGAAGATGCCACTCCAGCAGAACGTCCAGTTATTGATGAAACAGTTACAGCAGAAAAAGCCGCGCCAGTAGCAACAACAGAGCCGGCTAAAAATAAACGCAAACGCACTAAAAAGCCTAAAGTTGATGAAAAAACGGGTCGTCGCCCTATTTCATTTGGCTAGGGTCTGTTGACCTTTCAAGGTTAAATTTGCAGCAGTCTGTTTGGTATTTAGGCAAGGCAGAGCCTATGTGGTG